>MPNF01000321.1 GCA_002238885.1 Alphaproteobacteria bacterium bin95
GGAATCGGATGCTGCCGGTTGTGGAGCGGAACTGGCCGGGGCGCTGGGTCGCCGCCGATTTGCGCGGCCACGGGCGCTCGGCCCACGCGCCGCCCTACGGCTATGCCGTCTTCGCCGCCGACGTGGCGGGCGTGATCGGCAACCCGGACGATGAACTGGTTTTGCTCGGCCATTCGATGGGCGGCGTCGTGGCGATGGCGCTGGCGACCGGGTGGTTCGGCGTCAGCGTGCGCCATGTCTTCGCGTTCGGCGTCAAGATCGGCTGGACGGCGCAGGAGGTCGCGCAGATGAAGGGGCTGGCCGCCAGACCGGCACGGGTTTTCGACAGCCGGGCGGAAGCGGTCGAGCGCTATCTTCGGGTCTCGGGCCTCGCCGGCCTGGTCGACCCCGACGCGCCGGAGGCTCTGGCCGGCATCGTCGAGGCGAAGGGCGGCTTCCGGCTGGCGGCCGACCAGGGCATCTACGCCGCAGTCGGCCCAGCGGTCAACGATTTCTACCGGGCTGCCGCGGTGCCGGTCCGGCTCGCCGCGGGCGAAGCCGACCCGATGGTGTCGCTGGCCGAGATGCAGACGCACGATCCGCAGGCCGCGCTGCTGTCCGGCCTCGGCCACAACTGCCATGTCGAGGCGCCGGAGCGGGTCTGGGAGCTGTTCGAAAGGACCCTGGAGAGTTGACCCGCATTTCCCAACCGGGGGTCATGGTCTACCCGGTGCTGTCGGGCGGTCAGCCTTCGTAGAGGTTCCTGGCGACAACATCTTCGTTCCAGTCCAGGCCCACCCCGGGCACATCCGGAATGTGCACATGGCTGTCCCTGATCTCATAGGGAGTTTGCAGGATCGGATCGGCCCAGTCCTGCCACTCCAGCCAATGCGCGGTTTCGGTCGCCCGCATCGCATGGGCGCCAACCTCGGGATAGAGGTGCGTTGACATCGGGATACCGGCCGCGCCGGCAATGGCTGCCGCGCGCATCCATCCGGTTACGCCGCCGATGCGCATGAAATCCGGCATCGCATAGTCGCAGGCCCCGACGCGCAATGCCTTGTGCAAGTCGCGCGGCCCGTAGAAATTCTCGCCGATCTGCAACGGTGTCTTCAGCTCCCGGGCGAGTTGGGCGTATCCGTCGAAATTGTCGTAGACAACCGGCTCTTCCAACCAGGTCAGGCCGAGATCGTCGAGCATGTGGCACCGGCGCAATGCCTCTGCCATGTCCAGACCCTGGTTGAAATCGATCATCAGGTGCATGTCTTCGCCAACAGTCCGGCGAACCGCATCGATTGTGGCGATGTCGTCCCTGGGATCTTCCCGGCCGAGCCGCAGTTTCAGGCCCTCGAACTGCCCTTCGTCGCGGATCTCGATGGCCTCGGCGGCAACTTCGGACGGAGATTTCAGCCAGAGCCCGTTGCTGTTGTATGCGCGCACCGGACCGGGCGAACCGCCGAGCAATGTGCACAGCGGCATGCCGGCGGCTTTGGCCAGGGCATCCCAGGCTGCCATGTCGATGCCGGAAACGGCAATCATCGCCATGCCTTCGTAACCGACAAAGTGCAGCGACTTTCGCGCGGTTTCGTAGATTTCGGCCGGCGCCAGCCTTTGGCCCTTGAGCATTGCCCCCATGTCGCGCAAGGCCGGCACGAGATAGTTCATCGACTTGACGATGTAGGGCTCCAGATAGGTGCGCCCGACGATCCCTTCATCGGTCTTCAGATCGATCAGGATAAGCGGCCAATCCGCAATGGTCGCGATTCTGGCGATTACGGGGCGCTTCAGCTTGAGAACCACGGCGCGCACATCGACGCTGTGGAAGGTCAGTGTTTCGGGCGCCATCTATCGGGACTCCATCGGCGTTGCGGGGGCTCTCGGCACAGGACGCTCAATATGTCATGCCCGTGGCCGACTTCTTCGCCCGTGTAAAGAGGAATCGCCGGATTCCGGTGGGTCCAGGATGGGTTAGGATATGCGTTGGATTGGACCGGAGGGCGCGGCGATGAACGAAGAGGGTGCGTTGCGCGTTGTCCACGACGAGATCGTGGCGCCCGGCGCTCCGTGGTCGGCCCGCGTGAGACGGGGCCGGGTGTTGCGCATCGTCGACCTGGAGGGCGAACAGGGCGTCGATTTCCTGTGTTACGACGCGGCCGACCCGCAGGAACGCTACTACGCGCCGAATACGATCAAGAAAAGCGGCACTCTTCGCCTGACCGAAGGCCATACGCTCTACTCGGACCGGGGACGGCCGCTCTTCACCATCGTGGCCGACTCCTGTGGCAACCACGATACCATCGCCGGTTGCTGCAGCGCTCCCAGCAACGCCATGCTCTACGGCGTGGAAGGAGTGCCGGGGTGCCGAGAAAACTTCCTGGCCGCGCTGGCGGAACACGGCCTGGGTTGGACGGACATCGTGCCCAACGTGAACTTTTTCGCCGCCGTGCCGGTCTATGAAGGAGGCCGTCTGGCAGAGCGGACCTTCGTCGGCGGTCCGTCCAGGCCCGGCGACCGCGTCGAATTGAGGGCCGAGCGCGACGTCCTCGCAATCGTCTCCAACTGTCCCCAGGTCAACAATCCGGCTGCCGGGGGCCGGCCGACCCCGATCCGTGTGCAGATTCTCGAAGCCGGCGTCGTTCGGCGCACGGGCGGCGATACGAGGAGAACCGGACCATGACCGATGACAGGATTTCCGACGCTGCGGCGCTGTTTGCGCAAGCGTGGCTTGACGGCACGACCATCGACGCGCTGCCGAACGATCTCGCGCCGCGCGACGAGGCCGAAGCGACGGCAATGCAGGATGCGATGGCCGCGCGGATCGGCGAAGACATTGTCGGCTGGAAGGTCGCCGGCAGCCCGGGCGCGCCCTTTGGCCGAATATTCGCCTCGACCAGCTTCGACAGTGGGGCCACTCTTCCGCTGCCCCGCTATGCAGGCAATCTCATCGAGTGCGAAGTTGGCTTCAAGCTGAAAAGGGATCTGCGCCCACGCACGGAGCCCTACGAACGCGAAGAAGTGGCCGCCGCCGCCGACCTCTCCTTCAACATCGAGCTGGTGGGCTTTCGTCGAACCGGCGTTGTCGGGCAGGTAGCGGCGGCGCTCGCCGCCGGCAGGCCCTATCCCGAAAACGAGATCGAACGGTTGATCAACATTGCCGACAATGGAGGGAACCTCGGCCTCATCAACGGTCCCGCGGTCGAGGATTGGCAACACCGTTCGCTGCTCGACATCACCGTGGACCTGCGCATCGACGGCGGGGAGAGCCGGCCGTTGCTCCCGAAGCGGGCCCGCACGGAACCGTTCGATGTGTTGCTCTGGGCGGCGAACGAACTGTCCCGGCGCGGCATCGGCTTGAAGGCTGGTCAGATCGTCACCCCCGGCAGCGTCAATGTGCCCGAACCGCTGCCCAGGGGCAGCACCGCCGTCGCCGTGTTCGAGGATTTCGGCCAGGTCGCCGTCAGCCTCGCCAACCGGGGCGGGGAACTCCCGGACACGTCCCGTGAATAGCGGTGACGGGGGCAAATCGCTCCGCGGATTCGTCGGGAAGCTTACCGCGATGACCGCCGGGGACGATGCGCACGAGGTCTACGAAGCCTGGGCGCCGAGCTACGAAAACGATCTCGTCGACGGCTACGGCTACACCGCTCACCGGATCGCGGCCGCAGCGATAGCGACCGCCTGCCCGGACCGCGCCACGTCGATTCTGGATATTGGCTGCGGCACCGGGCTGGTGGCCGTCGAGCTCGCCGCGCGCGGGTTCACGACCATCGACGGGCTCGACGCATCGCCTCGCATGCTGGACAAGGCCCGGGCCAAGGGGGTCTATCGCGGCCTCATCGAGGGCGATGTGCGCCGACCGGACGTGATCGGCTCCGGCTGCTACGACGCGGTAATCGCGGTCGGGGTGTTCGGCGGCGGCCATGTCGGGCCCGACGATCTCGAGTGCTTTGCCCGGCCCGTGCGTAAGGGGGGCGCGATCGTGCTCTACGCGAACGGCATCCCCTGGGTCGCCGACGACTATCCGTCCCACCTCCGGCGCCTCGAGGAAGACGGCGTCTGGACCGTCCAACGCACCGAGGAGTCCAACTACATGGACCGGATCGAACGCCCGGGCTGGCTCATCGTCGCCCGGCGTGAGGGGGGAGCGGCGGGCCGTGGCTGAGTCCGGTCGGGGTGAAATCGGGGACCCGGATGCGCGGTGCGCCGCCGCCGTTGACGTCGCCGGGAAAGAGGTCGAGTCGTTCTACGCCGATGCCTTCGTCTGGGATGCCCACGCCGGCTTCGAGTCGTGGCCGACCACGGATCTCCGGAACCTCGGGATCTGGAAGGACGCGGGGATCGACTTCCTCTCCGTTAATGTCGGCTACGACCTGCAGCGCTGGACCGACACCGTCC
>MPNF01000322.1 GCA_002238885.1 Alphaproteobacteria bacterium bin95
TTGGTCGGCTCGTCCAGCAGCAGCAGGTTGGCGCCGGACTTGAGCATCTTGGCGAGGTGGACCCGGTTGCGCTCGCCGCCCGAGAGGGAGCCGACCTTCTTCTGCTGGTCCGGACCCTTGAAGTTGAAGGTCGAGACATAGGCCCGACTCGCCACCTCGCGCGCTCCGAGCGCAATCATGTCGAGCCCGCCTGAAATCTCCTCCCAGACGGTCTTGTCGGCGGCCAGTGCGTCGCGGCTCTGGTCCACCGCGCCGATCTCGACCGTATCGCCAACGCGCAGAACGCCGTTATCCGGCGTCTCCTCGCCGGTCAGCATCCGGAAGAGGGTGGTCTTGCCGGCGCCATTCGGCCCGATCACGCCGACAATGCCCGCTGGCGGCAGGCGGAATGAAACCCCCTCCATCAGCAGCCGGTCCTCGAAGCCTTTGGCCACGCCCTTCGCCTCGATCACGACATCGCCGAGCCTCGGCCCGGGCGGAATGACGATCTCCGCCGTGTCGAGCGCCCGGCGCGCGCCTTCGGCCAGCAGTTCGTCATAGGCCCGGAGCCTGGCCCGGCTCTTGGCCTGCCGGGCGCGCGGGCTCTGGCGGACCCATTCCAGTTCGCGCTGCAGCACTTTCTGTCGGGCGCTTTCCTGCTTCTCCTCCAGTGCGAGGCGGCGCTCCTTCTGCTCCAGCCAGGAGGAATAATTGCCCTCGAACGGCACGCCCCGCCCCCGGTCGAGCTCCAGGATCCAGCCGGCGACATTGTCGAGGAAGTAGCGGTCGTGGGTGACGGCCACCACCGTGCCCTCGTATTGCTCCAGGAAGCGCTCGAGCCAGGCTACGCTTTCCGCGTCGAGATGATTGGTCGGCTCGTCGAGCAGCAGCAGGTCCGGTCTGGACAGAAGAAGGCGGCAGAGCGCAACCCGCCGCCGCTCGCCACCGGAAAGCGTAGCCGTGTCCGCATCGCCGGGCGGGCACCGCAACGCGTCCATGGCGATCTCGACGGTGCGTTCCAGCTCCCAGCCGTTCGCCGCGTCGATCCGCTCCTGGAGTTCGCCCTGCTCCTCGATCAGCGCGTCCATCTCCTCGGGGCTCAGCTCCTCGGCGAAGCGCAGGCTCACCTCGTTGAAGCGTTCCAGAAGCCGCGCCGTTTCCGCCACCCCTTGCATGACATTGCCCATCACGTCCCGCCCCGGATCGAGCTCCGGTTCCTGCGACAGGTAGCCAACGCGCACGCCATCGGCGGCCCAGGCCTCGCCGTCGAACTCGGTCTCGATGCCGGCCATGATGCGCATAAGCGTCGACTTGCCGGCCCCGTTTGGCCCGAGCACGCCGATCTTGGCGCCGGGCAGGAAGGCGAGGCGGATATTGTCCAGCACCTTGCGCCCGCCGGGATAAGCCTTGGCGAGGCCGTGCATGACATAGACATACTGGTAGGAAGCCATGGCGCGCTCATACCCCGCCGGCCGCTTCGCTGCAACGCACCGGTGCGCCGGTCGGCGAGCGGCTATACTCCGAGGGAGATGTAAGAGGGAGAACGGCCATGGAAGTCCCGTTCGGCGGCGGCTGCGCATGCGGCGCCATTCGCTATGAGGTAACGGGCGCGCCCGTCTATATGGGCAACTGCCACTGCCGGGACTGCCAGCAGGCGACCGGCAGCGCCTATTTCCCGGCCATGGCGGTCCGGGAGAGGGAATTCAGGCTGCTCAGCGGCGAGCCGGCCTGGTTCGAAAGGCCCGCGGACAGGGGCCACCCCATGCGGCGGGGCTTCTGCTCCGAATGCGGCTCTCCCGTATTCCTGATCAACGGGGCGACCGACTCGGTGCGGGTGCTTTACGCAGGCAGCCTCGACGATCCGAGCGGCTACCGGCCGAGCCGCGACATTTTCGTCGGCAGCGCGCAGCCCTGGAACCCGATGCACCCGGACCTCCCCAAGGACGAGGGCATGCCGGGAGGGTAGGACCGGCCATCGGCCTCAGGGATCGCCGCTACAAGTCGGAGCGGGCACGCAACCTGTTCAATTCGTCGATCTGCTCGACCACGTTCGCCACAGACTGCCCGATCAGGTCGAATTTGCGCACCTGGTCGATGCGGCCGCGTGCCTGGGCCAGTTCGGGCGGGGCCAGCATGTGGTCGAACAGGCCGCAGGCGTCGCTCAGGCCGATGATGGCGATGTCTCGGGGATCGGGTATCTCGTCCGACAGCAGAACGCCCATGATCCTCAGTTTGACTTCCCGCTCCGCCGTTCCGTCCACGGTCGGGTAACGCCGCGACCGGAAGACCCAGAGGAACCGGTCTTCCTCGCGATTCAGGATTCCCCTCTCGACAAGCCGGTCCAGTGCGGACTGGCGGATTTCGTCGGCATGGTCGGACGTCCTCTGCACCCAATGGTGAGCGTCGTGGGCCTGCTCGGACTCGGCGATACGCGCAAGTGTGGGGTCGAGCAATGCGTCGCCCGTCGGCTTGTCGTCAACGAGGATGAGCGAGTGGAGATCGGTGTCGATCCGGTTTGCCAGCGCCAGGTCCATCAACACCGCGCCGGCCAATGCGCTCCTCACCGACGAACTCGGGACGGGCAGGAAGCTGCCGTCGCGGTCGTCCAGCAGGAGCAGCATGATCTCTTCGGCAAAGCAAAGCATATCGGTGGGCCTCACTCGAAAGCGGGATAGGTAGCGTGCTCTTCCTCAGGGAACCGGTTCAAAGCCACGCCCTCACGCGGCTCTTGCGCGCTGGCGCTCCAGGCCCCGGGCGAAATTGTCCAACGTGATCTTGCGGTCGACCGACAGGTCCTCGCAGAGGATGTCGTAAACGTCCCCGTCCACTGCCTGCATCGAGAGCAGGATGATCGCGCCCTCCGGCCCGCCGCCCTCGACATGGGTCTCGTCGCCCCGGTTCTCCGAGAAGGTGCCCGCCGGGCGGATGTCGGGTGCCCCGAGCACACCGTCGGGCCCAGGCTTGTAGATGCGGTGCTCGCCCTCCAGCACCAGCGTCTTGGTGACGCCGACATGGGTGTGCGGCACGCAGTTGGTGTCCGGGTCGAACTTCATCAGCATATCGACCCGGTTCAGTTCCCGGTCCACGCTCTGTATGGCGTAGTAGAGGCCCTCGAAACCGTTGAACGGTGCCCACTCGATGGCGCGGTCGTCGAATCTGTATGCGGTCATGGCATACCGCCCTTCCTGCCGAGTATAGCTTGACAGTAGAGCGCAGTAGCATCGGGATGGAAAGGGTGCGGAGCGTATTCCCCGGGGATCGTGCGAACGCGGGCGGACGCCTGGGAGCCACGGGAGTTTGTGGCAGCTCGTTGCCCGGCTCCAGCTCTGACTATTGTCGCGGCGGCGGGACCACAGGATGATTACGACGTTGGTCCAATGCCGATGGAAGACTTGCCGCATGGTGCTCATCGCAATCGGCAATCCGCTGCCGCAATGCGCCCTGCAAGCGGTCTTGCATCCGGAGCGCCCGTGCTGAAGCCTCTCGCTATCCTGTCTCTGCTGTTTTCCGGCGCCATGTTCGGTTTCTTCTTCGCATGGGTCTGCTCGACCATGTGGGGTTTGGACGCGGCAGACCCCGAAATCGCGGTAGCCGCCATGCAGGCCATGAATGCGAGCGTGCGCAACTGGGTGTTCGCGCCGGCCTTTTTCGGCACCCCCGTCCTATCGATGGCGACCGCGTTGGCAGCCTTGAAGGTTCAGGAACGGCGCGTTGCAATTTTCTTCGCCCTGGCCTGCCTCTTGTATGTTCTGGGTGCCTTCGTCCCGACGATCACGGTCAATGTCCCCCTGAACGAGCTACTGGCCTCGGCCGGGACGCCACTGGAGGCCGCTCAGGCGCAGGAGGTGTGGGGGAATTACTCTGCCCCGTGGCAGGCTTGGAATACCGTTCGGGCCGTGGCCTCCGGTATCGCCCTTGCGCTCGCGGGATGGGGCCTGCTGGCCATGGGTTCCGTTCCGGCTGCCGGGCATCTGCGGGACCGGGCGCACGATTGACGGCGCGAGGGGGCGGCATATGCTCAGGCCGGCCGACACGGCGAGCGGGCAGGGAATCGGGGAGAGCGGGCGATGAAATCGGGTCGGGTAGCGTTCGGGCGGATGGAGGCGGGGAGCCTCGGCGTGCCGCTGGAACCAGCCGTCGCGGGGGGGGCGGGGCGGGCCGACGCGGCGGGCGGGCAGGGAATGGGGGAGAGCGGGCTATGAAATCGGGTCGGGTAGCGTTCGGGCGGATGGAGGCGGTGAGCTTCGGCGTGCCGCTGGAACAAGCCGTCGCGGAGGAGGCGGAGCGGCTCGGGGCTGAGCGCATCTTCCTCATGGTTAGCGGCACGCTCGGCCGCAAGACCGGCGAGATCGAAAAGCTGCGCCGTGCGCTCGGCAACAAGGTCGCCGGCC
>MPNF01000323.1 GCA_002238885.1 Alphaproteobacteria bacterium bin95
TGGAGGCGAGGCGGACATAGCGGACATCTCGACCCTCGGATTCATCGGGCTCGGCGCCATGGGCGGCCCCATGTGCCGGAACCTTGTGCAGCGCGCCGGCCTGCCGACCATCGTCCACGATACCGATCCCGGCGCGCGCGCGGCGTGCGTGCTCGAGGGCAGCATTGCGACCGACGATCCGGGGCGCGTGGCGCGCGAGTGCAACACCGTCTTCCTGTCGCTGCCGGGCGCTGCCGAGGTTCGCCGCGTCTGCCTGGGCGAAGACGGGCTGCTGGAGCACGCGCGCGTCGGCGATGCCGTCGTCGATTGCAGCACGGTGCCGCTGGCGCTCACGCGCGAACTCGCCGCCGCCTTTGCCGACAAGGGCGCGAGCTATGTCGATGCTCCGGTCGCCGGCACCGTGCAATCGGTCGCCGAGCGGGACATCAGCATCATGGTCGGGGCGGGCGAGCGGACATTTGCCCGCCTGGAGCCGCTGCTGGGTTGCATGGCGGAGACGGTCCAGCATTGCGGCGAAAGCGGGAGTGGCACCGTAACGAAGCTCTTGCTGAACATGGTGCTTGCCCAGTCGGTCACCGCGCTCGCCGAGGCGCTGCTGCTCGGCCGCCGGGCCGGTGTGGACGGCGCACGGCTGTTCGAGGCCTTCCGCAACGGGTGCGACAGCTTCGCGCTCCGCCAGCACGGCATGACGGCCCTGTTGCCGGGCTGCTTTCCCGAAGGCAGGTTCCCGACCCGCTACATGCTGAAGGACCTCGACTACGTGATGGAGCTGAAGGAGTCGCTGGGGATGACGCTCGGGGGCATGGATGCGACCCACGGCCTGCTGGAGCGCGCCGCCGCTGCGGGCCTCGGCGATGCCTACTGGCCTTCGCTGATCGAGGTCATCGACGGGGGGAAGGAATGAAAGTAGCGGACAATGCGCCTGTGGACGGCCATTGCGACCGGCGTTTCGCCGCCGTCGCCGATGCGTTTGCGGAGAACTTCCGCACCCGCGGCGAGGCCGGCGCCGCCGTCGCCGTCACCCTGAACGGCGAGCCGGTCGTCGATCTTTGGGGCGGCTTCGCCGACAGCGCCCGGACGCGCCCCTGGGCCGAAGACACGCTGGTCTGCATGATGTCGGTCGCCAAGGCCGTGACGGCCTTGTGCGCCGCGATGGCCGTGGATCGCGGCCTGATCGGCTGGAACGAGCCGGTGGCGCGCTACTGGCCCGAATTCGCCGCTGCCGGCAAAGGCGATATCCCGGTCCGGTGGGCTCTCGACCATCGCGCGGGACTGGCGGCCATCGCGCAGGCCATGCCCGAGGGTGCGGCCTACGATTGGCAGGCGATGACCGGCGCGCTGGCGGCGCAGGCGCCCTTGTCGCCGCCGGGCGAGGCGCGCGCCTACCATTCCGTCACGCTGGGTTACCTGGTCGGCGAGCTGATAAGGCGAACGGACGGCAGGAGCCTCGGGCGCTTCCTTGCCGAGGAGGTCTGCGGGCCGCACGGCATCGACTACTGGATCGGCCTGCCGCCGGAGCTGCACGGGCGGTGCGCGGAGTTCTTCGGCGAGACCGAGGGCACGCTGTTCGACCGCTCGGAGCCGGACTCCCTGAAATCCCGGGCGATGGCGCAGGTGCCGCCCGAGGATTTCAACACCGAGAGGTTTCGCAGCGCGGAAATCCCGTCGATCAACGGCATCGGCACCGCGCGGGGCGTCGCCAGGCTGTTCGACGGCCTCGCTGCCGGCGGCATCCTCGACGGCCGGCGCCTGTTGAGCGCGGATGTGCTGGCGGAAGCCACCATGGAACAGTGGTATGGCAGGGAAGACCTGCTCGGACACACGCGGCGCATGGGCCTCGGCTTCGCGCTCGGCCTGCCGGGGCACCTCGCCATGGGACCCAGCCCGCGCGCCTTCGGCCACACCGGTGCGGGCGGCGCCATCGGCTTCGCGGACCCGGACGCCGGCCTCGGCTTCGCCTACGCGCCCAACCGCATGTATTCCGGCCCCGGCATCAGCCCCCGCATCAGCGCGCTGGTGGATGTGCTGTATGCGGAACTAGGTTGAATTGCGGAGGAAGGATTGGCTCCGCGGGTAGGATTCGAACCTACGACCAATCGGTTAACAGCCGACCGCTCTACCACTGAGCTACCGCGGAACAGACCCGAACGGGCGCCCTTATAACGGCCCTTTGCGAGCTTGGCGAGGGCCTGGAGGCGCGGACCGGATTCGAACCGGTGTAAGCGGACTTGCATTCGGGGGAGTGCGTCGCCTATCAGCCGGCCGACCTCTCCGGGCTTGCTGCCTTTGTCGCGGCACGCCGGCGCGGAGCATCTGGACGTTCGGCGAAGCGCGCGGTCAACCCCATTCCGGCGAAAGGACTATGAACGATCAAAACTGGCTACAGCCCGGACACAACATCGCGGCTTCCGCGCTAGCCGATACGGATAGCGGCGATCTTGTGTTGATTGGCGACGCGCGTTTCGGCGCCGCCTCGCAGGACGTCAAGAACGGCAAGATACTTACCATCAGCACGCGCTGCGTTTGTAATCTCTCCACCATCGCGGCGGACGGCTGGGCGGCCAGGGCAAAGGTGTATCGGAATGCGAGCTGCCGGGGCCGATCTCGGCAAGCTGACCGATACAGTCGGTGGCAATCTGCTTGTCTGCGTTTCCGTCGCGCTGAAAGCGGCGAACGCGGCAAGCGCAAGGGTCCGACTCAACTCGTCATTCTGAATGCCGAAACTCGGCACTGGCGACCATTACAATGACCGCCCGTTGCGGGACAGGCCCAAACGGCCGTGTCTCTGTTGCGGGCGTTCCTTTCAACCGACTATGGTGCCACGGATGGTCTGCCGTGAATGCTACACGAGCCGGAAGGAAGGCCAGTTAAACCGAAACCGGGGCGCGGAAACGGTCTAAGGTCGCTTGATTAACGAATTCAAACCAATATCCTCTAGAAAGTCTTCCAACTGTCTCCGATGTTCTAAAGCTCGCGACAAACAATCTAAGTCTGATTTCACATCGCCTAAGCTTCTTGCGACATTGTCTATCATTGGACGAATATCATAATAGTCTTCCGCACTCTCTAGGTTACCTTCTAACTGGCCTAAATGACCGTACGTTCCGTGAAGACTAAATCGCAATTGCTCAATTCGAAACAAGACCGCGTTATATTCTTCAACCTGTTTCAGTTTCTCGCTATCGTCCATAATCGTCTTTCTCTTTCGTGTGCGTGCACGCTGACCACGCTTGTATCGCAATCACTTACTTTCGGCGAATTTCTTCTTCGAGGAATTCCTTATAGAGCATTTCATACGCCGGCTCGATCAAACTTATTCTCTTCGATTTGAGTGCAATTTGGCTTAGGGAGCATCCTTCACAATTTTCTACTTTGCCTAATGCCGCGACCGCTCTCCGGCTTGCACGGGATTGTGCGGCTTTTGCGGCTTCAAGTATTCCTAATACGCTTTCGGCTCTCGCATTGTCTTCGGCCTCTCCTGCGTTTGCTGGGCCGGACAGCAAACAGATAGCCACGACCACACCGGTCATGAGGTTCCTACACCTGTTGCCCGGCGTTCCCGTGTTTCCGTTCGACATTCCGCAGTATCCCCTCACCAGGTTTGCTGACCTCTTGCTGACTTTTTGATTTTTCCGTATCAGCCGACTTTCCATAAACCATTGGTTTTGTTGGAGGCGCGGACCGGATTCGAACCGGTGTAAGCGGATTTGCAGTCCGATGGATAGCCACTCTCCCACCGCGCCGCCGGGTGCTGGACATAAGCCGGAAGCCCGGCGCGGTCAATGCGCGCCGGGCGGTCGCACGAGTTCGGATCTTTGCGGCGCCGTTCGCCGGGAGGCTTGCCGGTTCCGGTTCATGGCCGTCGGGCCGGCACTCGAGCCCAACCGGACTCGCACGTCTGTCGGCGGTGGCAGGGCCTTGAATGACCCCACCCGTCGCCCCCTACCGCATGCGCACATCTCATTTCGGCTTGTGCCCGGTGCGCCGATTGGCCCGGCAACGCCGCACTCCGCCCCCATTCGTCACCCCCGCGAAGGCGGGGGTCCATTCATGGCTCCGGATGCTGCCGCAACCGGTGGAGAGCAGGGCGAACCGTCTGCGGTTGCCGCGAAACCCGAGGCTGGACCCCGATGGGGTGGACGCCTCCATCCGACGGCATCGCGATGTGCCATGGTGGTGTTGTTGAAACCCCCAATGGGAAGGAGGCATCCAATGAAGGAGGTTAGCATCATCGGGGTGGACCTGTCGAAGAACAGCTTTCAGATGCACGGCGCGTATTCGGACGGCTCGGTGGCGTTCCGTCGCAAGCTGTCGCGGGGTCGGGTTCTGGCGTTTCTGTTGTCTCAACCTCGCTGCACGGTTGCGATGG
>MPNF01000324.1 GCA_002238885.1 Alphaproteobacteria bacterium bin95
CGGCCATCCGCTCAGGCCGGCGCAATGTTGCGCTGGCGCTCGCCAACGAACGGCTGGCGCTCAGACCCGGGAGCGCTGTGAACGGACACTTCCTGCAAGAGGCCCGGGCCATCGCCGCCTGACGCCCACTGAATGTGCACCAGCAGACGAAAACCCGTTCAAATGCGGTTCATGGGCGACTATCTGGAGCGCCATGCAGATGAGGTTCCCGAGTGTTGTCAGGCAGCGGGCCTTGACCCATCGCGATCCAATGCGATCAATCGCCTAGGGCGCTGATCGGCGTTGAAACAGTGCGCTGGGCTGGGGAACGAGTGACCACGGGCCTTGGAATGAAGCACCGAGTTCGCGAACCATATCCGCAGACCCCTAGCCCGCATTTCTCACCAGGGTCATGGTCTGCGCGGCGCTGTCGGGTCGGCAGGGTAGGAGAGACGCGCAGCGCGATGCGGGGCATCGGGCAAGCGGCTCGACGCACCCTGCCGGCCCGACAGCGCCGCCCTTTGGGTCGCGCCCAGGCGTCCGCCCGCGGCGGCGTAAACGCCGCCCTCCAAACAAACTGCCGCGTTGCGCGCGGCGTCACGGGCCTCAACCGTAGGCACCGCTACGCTTTTCGGCCCGCTCCTTGCGGAACGAACGCCTGGACAGCGACGCAGGCCGTGACCCTGGTGAGAAATGCGGGTTAAGCGGACAACCGACCGGCGCCGTAGAGCTTGTGCGCGCGCGCCTCGAATGCGACCACCATCCGTTTTGCGGCCTCATGGAAGAAACGGCTTGCCAGCCCCCGCAGGAGCGCCGAGCGGAAGTCGCAATCGATGCTGAAATCTATCGTCGTCCCGCCATCGGCGGGCATGAAGCGCCAATGCGTCGCCATGTGCGAAAGGGGCCCGTGCGTGTAGGCAACGTCGATGCGCTCCGGCGGCGTCAACGCCACGCGGGACGTGAAGCTCTCGCGAAAGGGCCCGAACCGCACCCGGAGGTCTGCGACGACAGCTCCCGCCTCCCGCCGGCGGATGCGCGCCCCGGCGCACCAGGGAATAAACTCGGGATAGCGCTCGATGTCCGCAACCAGGGCGAACATTTCATCCCGCGAATAGGGTACGAACCGCTGCTCGCGGTGGCTCGGCATCAGCCGCGCGCGGCCTTCAGCTTCGCGAAATCGCTGTCGGCGTGGTAGGAGGACCGTGTGAGCGGCGAGGCGGAAACCAGCAGGAACCCCTTGGCCTTGGCCAGGGTTGCATAGGCCTCGAACTCCTCCGGCGTCACGAAACGGTCAATCGGATGATGCTTCGGCGTCGGCTGGAGATACTGGCCGATAGTGAGGAAATCGACGTCGGCGCAGCGCAGATCGTCCATCATCTGCGCGACCTGCGCGCGGTTCTCACCCAGGCCCACCATGATCCCGGACTTGGTGAAGACCGACGGGTCCAGTTCCTTGGCGCGCTCCAGCAATCTGACGCTGTGGTAGTAGCGCGCCCCCGGCCTGACGGCGCTGTAGAGGCCCGGCACGGTTTCCAGGTTGTGGTTGAGCACGTCCGGCTTCGCGGCGATCACGGTCTCCAACGCGCCCGCCTTCCGGAGGAAATCGGGCGTGAGCAGTTCCACCGTCGTGCCGGGCGCATAGCTGCGAATCCACCCGACGGTCGCAGCGAAGTGCGCCGCGCCGCCATCGTCGAGGTCGTCGCGATCCACCGAGGTAATGACCACATGCGCCAGGCCCAGCTTCGCCACGGCCTTGCCGACATTCTCCGGCTCAGCGGCGTCGAGCGCACCCGGCCTGCCCGTTGCGACATTGCAGAAAGTGCAGGCGCGGGTGCAGATCTCGCCCATGATCATCATGGTTGCGTGGCGTTGCGCCCAGCACTCGCCGATATTCGGGCAGCCAGCTTCCTCGCACACAGTCGTGAGCCCGTGCTCGCGAACAATCCGGCGCGTTTCGGCGTAGGCCTTCGAGGTCGGCGCCTTCACGCGGATCCATGCCGGCTTGCGCGGGCTCGGACTGTCCGGGCGCAGCCGCTTCTCGGGATGCCGGAAGGGGCGCTGCGGGCCGTCAGCCTTTGCCCGCACAGTCTCGGGTTCAGTAGTGGATTGCGCGTCCATAAGCGTCCAGCACCGATTCGTGCATCGCCTCGGAGAGGGTCGGATGCGGAAAGACGGTATGCATCAGTTCGACTTCCGTCGCCTCCAGGTTGCGGGCGATGGCATATCCCTGGATGAGCTCCGTCACCTCGGCGCCGATCATGTGCGCTCCCAGCAACTCGCCCGTCACTGCGTCGAATACGGTCTTGATGAGTCCCTCGGACTCGCCGAGCGCAATCGCCTTGCCGTTGCCGACATAGGGGAACCGCCCGACGCGGACCTCGTAACCGGCCTCCTTCGCAGCTGCCTCAGTATAGCCGATGCTGGCCACCTGAGGGCGGCAATAGGTGCAACCCGGTATCGCACCCCGGTCGAGCGGGTGCAGCCCGTCCAACCCCGCGATCTTCTCGACGCAGAGAACGCCTTCGTGGCTGGCCTTGTGTGCGAGCCAGGGCGGTCCGACGAGGTCGCCGATGGCATAGACGCCCGGCTCGCCCGTCCGCAGCCATTCATCGACGACGACGTGACCGGCCTCCACCTGAACGCCCGTGCCTTCCAGACCGAGGTCCTCGACATTGCCCGTTATGCCCACCGCCAGGATTGTCCTCTCGGCGTCCACCGTCACCGTCTCGCCGTCTGCCGTGCGAATTTTTGCCTTCCCGCCCGACACCTCGGTCGCCCGGGCGCCGGTCATCAGGGTCATCCCCTGCTTGCGGAACGCCTTGAGCGCGAACTCGGAGATCTCGGAATCCTCCGCAGGAAGGATACGGTCCAGAAGCTCGACGACCGTCACCGGCACGCCCAGATCGTTGTAGAAGCTCGCAAACTCGATGCCGATGGCGCCGGAACCGATGACCAGCAGGCTCTTCGGCATTTCCTCGGGGACCATCGCTTCCTTGTAACTCCAGATTGTCTTGCCGTCCGGCTCCAGATCCGGCAGCGAACGGGCGCGGGCGCCGGTCGCGAGAATGATATGGGGCGCCGAAAGCGTTTCTGCTCCCCCGTCTTCCCGGTTTACCGATACGCGGCCTTGTCCCGCGAGGCTGCCGGCTCCATCGATCACAGTTACCTTGTTCTTCCTGAGCAAATGCGCCACGCCGCGCGACAATTGGCCCGCCACCTGCCGCGACCGCTTGACGATCCGTCCAAGGTCGAATGCAACCTCCCCGACGTTGAACCCGTAGTCGTCCAGATTTGCCAGCAGATGGTTGATCTCCGACGTGCGCAGCAGTGCCTTGGTCGGGATGCAGCCCCAATTGAGGCAGATGCCGCCAAGATGCTCTCGCTCGACCAGCGCCGCCTTCATGCCGAGTTGTGCGGCTCTAATTGCCGCGACATAGCCGCCCGGTCCGCCGCCCACGACGACGAGATTGAATTGTCTGTCGGCCATTGCCTTACTCCGGGCAGGCTACAGCAGCATCGCCGCCGGACATTCGACCAGCGCCTTGAACTGGCCGAGCAGACGGGCGCCGAGCGCGCCGTCCACCGCACGGTGGTCGCAGGAAAGCGTGCAGGTCATCACCGTCGCGACGGTCAGCGAGCCGTCCTTTACGACCGGGCGCTGTTCTCCCGCGCCGACCGCCAGGATTGTCCCCTGCGGCGGGTTGATGACCGCGTCGAACTGGCGGATTCCGAACATGCCGAGATTGGAGATGCTGGTCGTGCCGCCCTGATATTCCTCGGGCAACAGCTTTCCGTCCCGCGCGCGGGCAGCGAAGTCCGCCATCTCGGTGGAAATCGCCGCGAGCCCCTTCGACTCCGCCTGGCGCACGACCGGCGTTACCAGCCCGTTCGGCACGGCGACGGCCACCGAGACATCGACCTGCTGGAATTTGAGCAGGCCGTCCTCGGTCCACGCCGCATTGGCGTCCGGCACGCGGCAAAGCGCAGTGGCCAGCGCCTTGATGACGAAATCGTTGACCGAGACCTTGATGCCTTCCGGCGCCCTCGCATTGATCTCGCGGCGCGCTTCCAGCAGCGCGTCGATCTCGCAATCCAGCGAGAGATAAAAGTGCGGGACCGTCTGCTTGGACTCGGTCAGCCGGCGCGCGATGACCTTGCGCATGTTCGTGTGCTTGATTCGCTCGAAAGGCGGCAGACCGGGCAGTTGCTCCAGCTCCACGGGCGTCGCCGGCCGCAGGGCCGGAAGCGCGCCCTGTCGCAGTTCGCGCTCGATATCCCGCTTGACGATCCGGCCCTCGGGACCGCTGCCGGCAACCCCTTCCAGCGGCAGCTCGGCCTCGCCCGCCATCCGGCGCGCCAGCGGGCTGGCGAAAATGCGCCCGTGTCCC
>MPNF01000325.1 GCA_002238885.1 Alphaproteobacteria bacterium bin95
GGAAAGTTCCGTTCCAGAAACCGGCAGGGTTTACCACCGAGGCAGGCGGTCGAGAGGGCGATATTGGCGCCCATATCGTTCAGCGTCCGGGTATAGCCGAAGCGGTTCTCGTAAACCGTTTCGTGCAGCACCGAGACGCCTTCTGCCTGGGTCAGCAGGGTCGCCATCGGTTGCTGCCAGTCCGTCATGAAGCCGGGATGGACATCGGTCTCGATATGGATCGGCTGCAAGGCGTCGCGGGCCCGAAAGAAGGTGATCGAATCGTCCACGATCTCGAAACCGCCGCCGACCTTCCGCAGCACGTTGAGGAAAGTGACCATAGCCCGCTGGTCCGCCCCGGCGATGCGGATGCGTCCGCCGGTTGCGACCGCCGCCATGGCGAAAGACGCGACCTCGATGCGGTCGGCGATGGGCCGGTGTTGCGCGCCGGAAAGCCGTTCGACCCCCTCGATCACGATTTTCCGGTCCGTCTCGATCTGGATCAGCGCCCCCATCTTTTGAAGGAACAGGACGGTATCGACGATCTCCGGTTCGATGGCTGCATTGTGGATGACTGTGGTGCCATCGGCGAGGCAGGCGGCCTGGATGGCATTTTCGGTCGCGCCGACGCTGGGGTAGGGCAGGTGGATCACGGCGCCCTTCAGCCGGTCGGCCTTGGCGGTATAGCCGTCCCTGTCCGCGTCGATGCGCGCGCCCATCTGCTCCAGCAACCCGATGTGAAAGTCTATGGGCCGCTCGCCGATATGGTCTCCACCCACCACCGGAACCCGCGCCATCCCTGCCCGGTGCAGCAGCGGGGCGATCAACAGCACCGGCAGGCGGTTGACGCCGGAATAGCGTTGCCCGATGGCGGTTGAGGCGATGTCTGCGGTCTGGATATCGACCGCGCCGGACCCGTCGCGGGAAACGGTCGCGCCGATCTCGGTCAGCATGCCGAGCGCCAGTTCGATTTCGGATATGTCGGGCACGTCCAGCAGGCGGCAAGGCTCGGCGGTCAACATGGACGCGACAAGCTGCTTGCTCACGGCGTTCTTGGCCGTCTGGGCGCGGATCGCCCCGTTCAACGGCGTGCCGCCGCGAATAAGGTAGGCTCTGGCGCCAGCTTCGAGCACGAGTGGAGCCCTCTTCACGGATCGGGCGCTATCGGCAGCCGGTTCTTGTGCTGCCGCGACCTTTTGGGGCCGCTTGTAGCTTCAGCAGTCCCGTTCGGCAACGCTGTCGGACGTTTCGTTGTCATCATCGCTCTCGCCGCGCTGCCGCGCCTTGCGGCGGCGAAGGTTCTGGCGCAAGGCCTCCGCCAGGCGCCGTTGCCTGTCTTCCTTTGTCTCCCGATCTCCGGACGCTGCCATGTCCGCTTGCCCTCCCGGCATTCCCTGTGGCATAGACGCGCCCGGCGAGCCGCCGTAGCTCAGGGGTAGAGCACACCCTTGGTAAGGGTGGGGTCGAGTGTTCAATTCACTCCGGCGGCACCATCGCCCGGCGCATGGTGAGCATGGTTTCGCGGGCAGCGGCCAGAGCGTCCGCGACCGGAAGGTCGAGCGAACGCTGGAATACCCGCTTGGTCGCGCGCACCGCCTCCCGGTCGAACGCAGCCAGGGCTTCCGCCATCGCCAGCGCTTCGTCGACAACCTTCTCGTCCGGCACGACCCGGTTGATCATGCCGAGTTCCAGCGCCCTGTTGGCAGAAACGTCTTCGGCGAGAGTCAACAGTTCGAACGCTGCCTTGGGCCCGATGCGGTGTGCGAGCCCCGGCGTCACCATGGTGGCGGCCAGTCCGCGCTTGACCTCCGGATAGCCGAACACGGCGCTTGCCCCTGCGACCGCAAGATCGCACGCGATGGCGAGATTGCAGCCGCCACCGAGCGCGTAACCGCGCACGGCGGCAATAAGGGGTTTGTCCGTCAGCCGACCGAGTTCGTATAGCGCAGCGCCCGCCTCCGCCCGGTCCCGCGCTTCGCGCACGCCATCGCCGGCGTGCTCGGCCGCCTCCTTCATGTCGGCCCCGGCGGAAAAGGCGCGTTCATCGCCTCGCAACAGGACGCAGGCCACCGTGTCGTCCCTGTGGGCGCGCGCCACCGCATCGCAGATGGCCCTTACCAACGCACCGTTGAGCGCGTTCAGTCGGCGCGGCCGGTTCAGGGTCAGGATGCGGGTGCTGCCGCGGTCTTCCTGAAGGAGGATATCGGTGTCGGCCATGCGCGAGGCGTCCTTGTTCCGTCGGGGTCAGTGTATGGTGGGGTGAGAGGAACGGAAGAGGGGAAGGCTGTGAGCGATCTCAACCATTGGCTGGAGCGGGTCTATGCCGCCGGTTCCACGGCGGAGAACCAGCGTATCTACGACGACTGGGCAGAGAGCTACGACGACGATGTGTCGTCGGGCGGCTATGCCTACGCGCCGATGGCGGCGGGTCTGTTCGGGCGCCATGTCGCGCCGGGCGAGACGTCGGTGCTCGATGCAGGCTGCGGCAGCGGCATCATCGGTGCGACTCTGGCGCGGCTCGGATACGCCAACCTCACCGGCATCGACCTTTCGGACGGCATGTTGCGCGCGGCCGGAGCCAAGGGCGTTTATCGCGACCTGCGCCAGAGGGTACTGGGCGAGCCGCTCGACTTCGAGGACGGCGCGTTCCAGGCCGTGGTCTGCACCGGCGTCTTTACTCCCGGGCATGCGCCGCCGGAATCGCTGGACGAGCTTGTCCGGACGACGGCGAAAGGCGGCTTGCTCATCTTCTCCTGCACGGAGGCGGCGCTGGCGGAAGGCGGTTTCCAGGCCAGGATCGATGCGCTGGCCGATGCCGGTCTCTGGACGCGGATCGACACGGCGGGGCCGGTCACGGCATTGCCGCAGGCCGCCATCCAGCACGACGCGATGTTCTTCGTCTATCGGCGCTGAACCGGAGCCTCTCCGTCGCCGTCCGGGACTGCAGGCTCCAGTTCCTTCAGCCTCTTGGCCGACTGGATACGCCGCCAGGTCAGCCAGATCTTGAGGCCGACGGCGAGCGCCAGCGCGCCGCAAACGACCAGCGCCTCGACGATCATGAAGCGCCCTGGCCGCGTTCGGTTGCATTGACCAGCACGGCCATCTGTCCGGCGGCATGGCGGTTCTCGTGCATCAATTGGTGTGCGTGGCCGAGATCGTCGAAGTCGAACACCTCCGAGAGGCACGGGTCAATCTTGCCGTCGATGACCAGCCGGTTCACCGCCGCAGCCTGCTCGTCATTGGACAGGTGGCTGCCCTGGAAGCGCTTCTGCCGCATCCAATGGTAGCGAAGGTCCAGGGTCACATTGTAGCCGGTGGTGCCGGCGCAGATGACGATCATGCCGCCGGTGTCGCAGACGAACTCGGAGGTCGGCAGGGTCGCTTCACCCGGATGTTCGAACACGATCTTCGGGCTCGCTCGCTCACCGAGCGCCTCCCAGATCGCCCCTCCGAAAGCGCGGGCTCCCTTCGCCCACGCGCCGTAAGCCGCGCCGTCGGTCGTGTCCGGCATCGGCCCCCAATGGTCGAAGGCGGTGCGGTTTATGACGCCGACCGCACCCATCTCCATGCACCAGTCCCGCTTGGCGTCATCCGAGACGACGGCGACTGGCCGGCCGCCGAGCGCCGCGGTGATCTGCAGGGCCATGGCGCCGAGACCGCCCGATGCGCCCCACACCAGTACGGCGTCCCCCGGTTCGATGACATGCGGCGGCCACCCCATCAGCATCCGGTAGGCCGTCGAGGCGCAAAGCAGGTAGCAGCCCGACTGCTCCCAGGTCAGGTGCTTCGGGCGGGGCTGGCACTGGTGCGCCTGCGCCTTCGCGAATTGGCAATAGGAGCCGTAGTTGGTCTGGTATCCCCAGATGCGGGTCGAGGTCGCCAGCATCGGGTCCTTGCCGGAGAGCACCCATGGATCGTCCGGTTCCCACCAGCCGGAATGGATCACCACCTCGTCGCCTGGCCTGACGTTCGAGACCTCCGAGCCGACCGCCTGGACGATGCCGGAGCAGTCGCTGCCGCCGGCATGGAAATCTTCCGGTTCGCCCTTGCGCATCCGCTCCTTGATGACGTCGATCGGGTAGCCAAGAGCAGCCCAGACATTGTTGTAGTTGATGCCTGTCGCCATGACATAGACGAGCACCTCGTCGGGCTTGAGGTCCGGAACCGGAATGACCTCATGCTGCCAGGCGTCCTTCGGTTCCCCGAACCGGTCCTGGCGCACGAGGAAGGCATGCATCGTCTCGGGCACTTCGCCGAGCGGCGGCTGTTCGCCCAAAGCGCAGAGTTCCATCGGGCCGGCTCCTTCATCGTTTCGCGTCGGCAGCGATACGCTCTAGGCGGTTGCCGACCGGAATTCAATTCCCGGC
>MPNF01000326.1 GCA_002238885.1 Alphaproteobacteria bacterium bin95
TCGACTGCGCCGGGATGGTCCATGGCGGTCTGGTAGGCGACGACGCCGCCCCAATCGTGCGCCGCGATCATGGCCGGAGTCCCGAGGTGTTGGACGAGAGCGGCCACATCGCCCGCGAGCGTGGCCAGATCGTATCCTGAGGCGGGCTTGGCGGAGAGGTGGTAGCCCCGCATATCGGGGGCAACCACCCGGAACGACGAGGCGAGAGAGGGGATGACATGGCGCCAGGACCACCAGAACTCGGGAAAACCGTGCAGGAGCAGAACGAGCGGGCCGGTGCCCATCTCGACGTAATGAAGCTCGGTGCCGTTAACGTGGGCCCGATGGTGCGACAGACCGGGCAGGGTGGGCGTCATGTCGGCACTCCTGTTCATTTGCGAGATTCGAGTCTGGCGTATTGACATGACATCGTGAATGCGGAGCCCCGGCAAGGCAGCTCCTTTGGCGATTTTGTCCCGCATGCAGGACTGAAAGGCTGTCCGTAATGACCCGGTCACCCAATCCGGAATCGTAGCAGCCCGACGAATTATCGTAGGTCCAGGATCGAAGAAACGCGCCACAAAAAGCGGATCGGCCCTGGCGGATGGTGGATAGCCGATCCGTTGTTTGTGGGAACACCAGACGAACTCGATCCTCAACCCGTTGAATTATATTGCTGAATCTATAGGCTGTCGCTTGAGATTTTGTGCCACTTTAACACCGGGATGAGGCAGAACTTGCCCGCCGCCGCGCGAGAGGCGAGCGACAGGAACCGCTTCCCTCAAGGAAGACAGACCATGACGGCCGGACTTTCGGTTCTGCTCTTTCTCGGCCTGGCCGCGGGCGCCGCCATCGTGTGCGCCGTCCGGGACCAACACCACGAGGGAAAGACGCCGCCAGACTTTCCGGCGACCCGGATCCTGTTGCCGCCGACGGATCGGCAGCTCAACCTTATCGACGCGCTGATCGTCGAGCGCCAGGTGGACGACTGGCTGCTCGAAGAGGACGGCCCGGTGCCTGCGTGACGAAAATAGCGCCGGTCGGTCTTGATGGCGTCATCGCGAACGACGGAGTAGCGATTTGCATAGTCGTCCAGGTCCGGCGCCGGCCCGAAATTGGGGCACATCGGGTTGCGGCAGAAGTTGGCGTTGAATGTCTCGTCCGGTCCGATTTCCGGGAACGGGACCGGCCGGAACGCCTCCAGGTCGATGTCCTTCATGCCCGGGCGTCGCCGGCACGGACCGGGCCCGCGCGAAGTGCTGGCCCCCGCCTTCGCGGGGGCAGGCTATGTTGCGGGTGCGTCGCCATCGCATCCCCCCGGGACGGCTTGCAGCCGTCCGTCCCGAAATAGCATCGGGAGGGCATCTCTTTGTCAAGCGACGAGTCTCATGGGATACTGCAATCAGCGCCCCTTCCTTGGTACATCGTTATCGGCAACCTCCCGATAGATGACCCCGAAGCCCTGCGCGTAAGGCAGATGTTGTGTTAGAAGGACAACATGTGGCGACTATTGTCGTTGTTCACGAACGCTCACGCCCTTCACCCCCTGAGTGCATCATGACCACACAGCCAGGTGCCAAACCGCCAAGTGACCTTGACTGCTGGATCGCACGGTCTTTCAGTCGATTGGAGCAATTGCCGGAAAGTGAAAGGCCAAACCGTCGTCTCGGCCACTGCTATTTTGCCTATAACATTATTGGCGATCACAAGCCTATCCACGACCATCGTAAAGTGCGCAATTCTCTGGATGCGGTTTCCGTCCGCTATCCTCTGCCAGCCCGTTCTCTGTTGCCAGCCCCAGGTGGCACCAAGTTGCCTTGGCGGGATGGGGTTCGCGATTGGCACTCCAATTCTTTTTTCTGGCGCTTCAACGAGGCGGGAGAGGCGTTCCTTCTCGAACACTTCCGGGAGGACAGCGGCGAAAGTGACGCATGGGGCCGTGCCATGGAGTCGGAAACGGCTTTCGATATGGTTGCACCGATCAGGCGCGTCGGCGCGCTGTTACTCCACGCTCGGTCAGTATCCGATCTCTTATTCAATGGCTCGACGAATATCAATCTCGTCGGCAACTATTCTGGTTTGTCAGGAAGGCGTCTGGATCACTATTTTACTAAGCGAGATAAGCTGGTGCCGGTGAACCAGTATCGCGCCACCAAAACAAGCGTTTCTCTCGAGATTTCTGTCCAGGATCGGGATCTTGAATGGGACATTCAGTTTCCAGACTCCGTTGGTTGGTTTATCGAGGGCCTGTATTCCCTGTTCGGTTACGACCAAGTCCCGTTGCAGCTTATCACGGATGAGGTGTGGCCGCTATATAACCGCTTAATGAAATCTTGATGTTTCTGACCCGTCCAGAGCGTCAACTTTCTGCATCGATCATACGCAGAGTCCATCGCCTGAGCGTCGACTTGAGTTCTATTTGTTGACCTCCTGACACAGAACGCTCGCGACGGCATCGTTGACCGCCTGTCGGAATGCTTCCTGCCTGTCCATCTTCCGAAATTTGGGTCTGGAGTGGCGTTCGAGGGAAAAAGCCAGGCTGGTCTCGACTACCGGCTTCATATCTTCCGCGGTTTCCGGAAGAGACGCCCCATGCTCGCGGCAGGCCGCAGCAACACGTTCCCGCAGCCGCAGGGCGGAAATCAGGTCATCGTATGCAGAGATAACACCCCTTGCGATGTCCTCTCCCAGGACAATCTTCATTTTCCTCTGGAAACTGCGCCGGCCGAGAGTCCGCGCATACGCCGGAGCGGGAGCGATGTCATGAGAAGAGTCGCAGCGCGCCTCGATGCAGGCGAAGACGCCGGCGGCGGCGAAGTTTCTCTCCATTTCCGTCATGCCTTCCGCCATGGCCTTCACGAGGCCGCCGGGGAGCTTGTGAAGCCATCGTCCGACGACCTCGGCGTTGTGGGCGCCGGACTCTGTCGCGGCTGTCTCCAGGGCATCCGCGTATGCGGGGAATGCACCAAGAATGGCGTTGCGAAGTCTCGTCATACGCCTGAGAAGCTCATCGAGACGAGGCGATTTCCTGCGAGCCAGACGCCACATCTCGTCCACCATGACGCCGTACGCAAGTTCCGCCTCGGCGACAGACACCTCGACCGGTCTCTCTCTGGTGTCAAAGTGCGGCGGCGGTTTATTGCCGACGAGCATGGGGTGGACGTCCTCGAAGCTCTCTCGAACGCCCTTCATCGTCTTCATGTCGAGAGCAACCACCTGGATGATTGCAGCGGTATCCCCGTCCCAGGGCGAATTTTTCGCGGTTACGGAAGCCTCGTAAGCTGTTTCCCAAAGGCCGTCAGTATCGAGATCCGTGAGAAGTTTCTCCGCCTTGTCGGCGTAGTAACCAGTGAAATCGGGTTCGTCCGGGCTTCTGTATTCCGCGAAGCGCTTAGACCGGAGCCTGTCGAGAAGCACAATCTTCTTGTCTTTGCCCCTTTCTACCGCCATGCGGCGCGGACGGTCCCTCAAGCTACTGCATAGGGTCTCCTGGAGGCGGGCCTCCGCCTTCTCGACGCGCTCGTGAACCGCTCTCTTGATTCGCATCCTTGCGGGACCGGGCCTCGCGGCGAGGCCACACAGAAGTCCGACATGTTCGTCGCTGGCCTCCGCGAGCAGCCAGTGCCCCGGCAGTATTCGTCCCTCGGGCGTAGAGGCATCCGCCGCTTCGAGCACTTTCCACGCTTCGCGCCTTACGGCCGTGTCCTCAGTCGTGAAAAGGCCGCGGTACGGCCCCTTGCGTGATCGCATCCCACGCAGGATGAAGACGCCCGCTTCGAGCAGAATGTTGGTCAATGTGGCCGCTCCTGGCAGAAGCACTGCTCGTGAATAACATGGCTTGCGGCGCTCCGTCCCTACACTGGACGGGCCTCAGGCGACGCTACGGGCTCCGCGCGGCGAGGCGAGTCGACGCCGTGGACAGCCGTCAACACCTGAGAACCTCTATGTTCCGGGAAGATTCACTCGTTAGGGTGCATAGGCCCGCCTCAAGAACATGAGTGGGTCGCCTAAACCGGATTTGGCAAATCATGAATTCCTACAATACAATCAGTTAGAGGCTGTTGAGATCCCACAAAAAACGGATCGGCTCTGGCGGATGGGGTGGGATTCGAACCCACGGTGGGTTTGCACCCACGCCGGTTTTCAAGACCGGTGCATTCAACCGCTCTGCCACCCATCCGGCAGGCCGGGCCGGGCGCGCGCCGGCCCCGTGCAGCAGCCGCGCCATCCTGCTAGGGTGCCGGCCTCGGAACAAGTCGGATCACGAAAGGCGCGTCTTCCATGAAGGTCGGCATTCTCTTCACCTCGCACCCGGACCCGAAGTCCGAGCCCTA
>MPNF01000327.1 GCA_002238885.1 Alphaproteobacteria bacterium bin95
CTGACCTTCCGCCGGTCCTGCCGCGAAGGTATCTGCGGGTCCTGCGCGATGAATATCGACGGGACCAATACACTCGCCTGCACTCAGGCCATCGACGATATCCGGGGCGATGTGAAGATCTACCCGCTGCCGCATCTCCGCGTGGTGAAGGATCTGGTGCCGGACCTGAACGAGGCCTATGCCCAGCTCGCTTCCGTCGAGCCCTGGCTCAAGACGGTCAGCGCCCCGCCGGAGCGCGAACGCCTCCAGTCCGAGGAGGACCGGGCAAGGCTCGACGGGCTCTGGGAATGTATTCTCTGCTTCTGTTGCGCCACAAGCTGCCCGAGCTACTGGTGGAACGGCGAGCGCTATCTGGGGCCGGCAGTGCTGCTCCAGGCCTATCGCTGGATCGCGGACAGCCGCGACGAGATGACCGGCGAGCGGCTGGACGACCTGCAGGACCCGTTCAAGCTCTATCGCTGCCACACGATCATGAACTGCACCAAGACGTGCCCCAAGGGCCTCAATCCGGCCAAGGCGATCGCCGAGATCAAGAAGCTCATGGTGGCGCGGCGCTGACAGCTCAGCCGGACTGGACGCCGCGGTAATGGACGGCGATATCGGTCCAATCCTGGCCTTCGGGGCCATAGCGGTGGCGCTGGCGCTCTATGCGACGCCGAGATTGCCGCTGGAATACTCCTCGCTGTTTGTGGTGTGCCTGCTGCTGCTGGCGTTCCACATCTTCCCGGAAACGGGACCGAAAGGCGGTAATCTGCTCGGTCCGGGCGCCCTGCTCGCGGGGTTCGCCAATCCGGCGCTGATCGCTCTTCTCGGTCTGATCGTGATGGGTCAGGGCCTTGCGCAGACCGGCGCGCTCGACCACGGCGCGCGGGCCCTGCTCCGGATAGCCGGCGGGCGGACCGAGACGGCGCTGGTGGCCTCCCTGCTTGCTGTGCTGCTCATCAGCGGCGTGCTCAACAACACGCCGGTCGTCGTCATCTTCATCCCGATTCTGCAGACCTTCGCCAGCCGCGGCGGCGCGCCGCCCAGCCGGTCGATGATGGTGCTCAGCTTTGCCTCCATTCTCGGCGGCATGACGACGCTGATCGGCTCCAGCACAAACCTGCTGGTCTCCGGCATGCTGACCGATCTCGGGCAACCGGGCTTCGGGTTCTTCGATTTCACTCTTCCCGGTCTGGCAGTAGCGCTGCCGGGTCTCCTCTTTGCGCTTCTGGTCGTTCGCCGGCTGCTGCCGGAGCGTACTGCGGCGGGAAGCAGCGGCATTGCAACCGGCCGGCAATTCCTTGCGCAGATCGACATCGTCCAGGGGCGGCCGCTCGACGGGCTGAGGCCGGCCGGCGGGTTCTTCCCCGACCTTGCAGATGTGACGGTCCACGCCATTCGGCGCGGCGAGGTGCGTCTGCTGCCGCCGTACGGCGAGGAGGCCGTGCTCCGGCCGGGCGATATCGTGATCGTGAGCGCCACACGACAGGCGCTGACCGATGCCGTCCGGGGCGAGATGGACCTGCTGCATCCCTCGCTCGGCGACAGCTGGGCTGCGCGCGAGGACGAAACCCATGGCAGGCCGCCCTGGCTGCGCGGGCGCCAGCTTCTGGGCGAGGTGCTGGTGACGCCGGGCTCGGAACTGATCGGCCGCACGCTGGAGCAGATCGGCTTCCGCTACCGCTACAACTGCGTGGTCGTCGGTGTGCAGCGGCGCGCAGCGCGCCGGCACGGCCCGATCACCGACCTGCCGCTCGCCGCCGGCGACGTGCTGCTGGTGCAGGGTACGGCCGAAGCGAAGGCGGCGCTGCGCGGCCGGCCCGGCATCCTGCCGATCGAGTGGTCTGCAAGCGAGGTGCCGTCGGCCCCGGAAGCCCGGCGCGCGCTCGCGATTTTCGCGGTCGTGGTGGGGCTGGCGGCGCTCGACATCCTGCCTATCGTGATCGGCGCGATGGCCGGAGCGGCCGCCATGCTGGCAACGGGCGTGATGACGTTGCGCCAGGCCGGGCGCGCCATCGGCGCCGACCTCGTGCTGACCATCGCCGCCGCACTCGCGCTCGGCAAGGCGCTGCAGGAAACGGGCGGGGCCGCGATTCTGTCCGACCTGCTGGCGAGCGCGCTTTTGGGCGCCCCGGTACCGGTGGTGCTGTCCGCCTTCTTCCTTCTGGTTGCGGGGCTTGCGAACCTTGTTGGCACGAAGGCCGTGGCGGTGCTGTTTACGCCTATTGCCGTTTCGCTCGCCCAGGGCCTCGGCGCGCCGGTGGAGCCCTTCGCGGTGGCCGTTGTCTTCGCGGCCAACTGCGCCTTCGCAACGCCCATGGGCTACCAGACCAACCTGCTGGTCATGGGCCCGGCCGGATACCGCTTCCAGGACTATGTGCGCGCCGGCCTGCCGATGCTGCTCTTCGTCTGGGTGACGGCGAGCCTGGTGCTCCCGTTCTACTACGGCCTGTAGCGGACCCGCTCAGCCGTCTCCCGGCACTGTGCCGGAAGGCAGGTTCTCGACATGGCGGCAGATCTCGCCCGGTCGGGTGAGCCAGATGCGGTTCCGGTGCCGCGCGATATGCTCGAAGACGCGGCGCAGCGCGCGCATGCGGTAGGGCCGGCCGACGACGAAGGGATGCAGCGAAATCGGGAAGACCAGCGGCATGGCGGTGGACTGGTCGAGCATCTCGTCGAAACAGTCGATCAGCATGCTGGCATAGTCATCCGAGGTGTATCGGAACCAGACAAGCGCGCGATTGTCGTTTGTCTCGATGGGGTAGGGCATGGAGAGGATGCGGCCGCCGGAGCGGGTGCGCATCCAGACGGGCTGGTCGTCATGCGTCCAGTCCATCACATAGCGGTAGCCGGCTTCCTGCAGCAGGTCGAGCGTCACCGGGCTGTTCGAGAGCCAGGGGCTCATCCAGCCGGTCGGCGGCGCGCCTTCGTTCTCGGCGATGGCGCGCGTCACTTCCTCGATATGCGCGCGCTCCTCGGCCTCGGGGAGCCCGCCCTGCTCCTCGGAGTTGGTGACGCCGTGGCCCAGGATCTCGTCGCCGCGCGCCCGCAGCCGCTCCGCGATATCCGGGCAATGCTCGTAGACGGCGGTATTCACCTGGGCCTGGCAGGGAATGTCGAGCGCGTCGAACATCTCGAACAGCCGCCAGATGCCGACCCGGTTGCCGTAGTCGCGCCAGGAATAGACCGACGCGCTGACCGCCTGGTCCGGCGGCGCGACGCCCGCACCCTTGCCGCGCCCCCAGGCGAATACCTCGACATTGAGCGCGACATAGACGGCGAGACGGTTTCCGTCGGGCCAGTCATAGACGGGGCGCGAGACGATGCTCGAATAGTCGTAGCGTCCGTGAGTCTCCAGCATGGGCCTACTCCGTCAGGAATTCCGCGAGCCGTGTATTATATTCGTCCGGCTTCTCGGCATAGGCGGCATGGCCGGCGCCCTCGAAGCAGGTCATCCGGACATCCGCCAGCAAGGCGGCGATCTCCTCGCCGCGCTCCGGCGGGGCGATGCCGTCCTGATTGCCGCAAAGCACGAGTGCCGGAATGTCGAGCGCCTTGAGGATGTCGCGGTTGTCCGTGCCGTTCAGCACGGAGACGCCGCCGGCGAACGCTTCCCGGGTGACTTCGCCTGCGATCACCGCAAGCCGCGCGAGAACTTCGGGCCGAGCCCCCGGCGCTGCCATGGTCGCGGCGCGCGTCCGGCCGCGTTCCTCCGGCGTGAGCGTGTCGAATTCGCGCTGCCGCTCCTCGAACCCAAGCGCGCCAACGAAGCCGGCCCGCGTACCGGACAGAACGATCCTGTCGATGCGGCCGGCCTGGCGGGACGCGCCCCGCGGCGGAAGGATCCCGCCAATTGAATGGCCGAGCAGGACGGCTGTCCCGATGCCGAGCCGGTCCAGCAGGCCCGCCGCGTCGTCGGCCCAGCAGTCGGCAGTCTGTTCCGGCGCCGGGTCGGAGCCGCCGAAGCCGGGCGCGTCCCAGCCGATCACACGGTGGCTGCCGGCGAAGGCGCGATATTGCTCTTCCCAGGTCTTGGAGCTGCCGCCGATGCCGTGCATCAGCAGCAGGGCCGGGCCCTCGCCGACCTCGCGATAGGCAATCGGACCGGACCGGCTAAGTTCGGGCAGGGTCATGGCGAGGTTCCTCTCATCGACGCCCGGGCATGGTGGCGATCCGGACTACGGCAATCAAGGCCGGCCCGGCCGTGTCGTCAGGATGGCGGCGGCGACGACCATGACGCCACCGGAGACGATCCAGATGTCGGGCAGGTCGCCCCAGAGCCACCAGCCGAAGCCGACCGCCCAGACAAGGCTGAGATAGCGCA
>MPNF01000328.1 GCA_002238885.1 Alphaproteobacteria bacterium bin95
GCGATGCCGCCGGTTGCCGAGTTCGTCAAGAATTTGTCGAAGCGGGAGCGCTTTCCGTTCGATGTCTTCATGGACTTCCCGAAGCCGATCGTCGCCGCGGTCAACGGCTACGCCATCGGGATCGGCTGCATCCTGACCTTCTGCTGCGACCTCGTCGTGGCCGGCAACCGGGCGGAATGGCGCCTGCCGCAGACGGCGCTCGGTATCCTGCCCGCCTATGGCGGCTCGGTGCGTCTGGCGCGGCTTGTCGGCAAGGGTCTGGCCATGCGGCTTGCCATGGGCTTTCCGCTCGACGGCGAAGAGGCGCACCGCATCGGCCTTGCCCAATGGCTGGTTCCGCATGAAGAGCTGATGGGCAAGGCGATGGAAGTAGCCGAACATGTCGCCGCGTTGCCGCCGCTGGCCGTCCGGCTCACCAAGGAATCGCTCAACCGCGGCATGGACATCCCGAACCTCAAGGACGCCGCCCTCGTTGACCTTTACCGGTTCATGACGCTGGAATTGACCGAAGACAAGGAAGAAGCCCACAGCGCCTGGCGGGAACGACGCACGCCGGACATCAGGGGCATCTGACCGGGAAGGGAGAATGGCTGCCATGTCTTTCGAGATACGCCCGCTACCGGGAGTCATCGGCGCCGAGGTGCTGGGATTCGACATTGGGCGCGACGGCGCGGACGAAGAAGCACGCCGGCGGTTGCAGGAAGCCTGGACCGACCGGGTCGTGCTGGTGTTCCGTGACATGGTCATGGACGAGGCGGGCTTCATGCGGCTTGCGGGCCTCTTTGGCGAAAACGTCCCGCAACCGGTGCAGCGGCCGGAATACCGGGTCGAGGGATTCCCGCTCATCCGCCTGCTTTCCAACCGGCACCGCGACACGCTGGGAGACAACAAGCCACTCAATGTCGGCGGCACCTGGCACACGGACCATTCGCACCTGCCCGCCCCGCCCCGGGGCACGATCCTGCGCGCGATCCGGCTGCCGGACAAAGGCGGCGACACGAGCTTCACGAACCAGCGCGCCGCCTATGAGGCGCTGGACGACGCCGCGCGCCGGGAGGTGGACCCGCTTGTCGGCCACCATGTCTATAACAGCCGCTATGCGCCGCGCCGCATGGCGACGATGACGCCGGACGAGGAACGCGAGGCGCCGAGCGCGCGCCATCCCCTGGTGCGGCCCCATCCGGCCAGCGGCCGCAAGGCGCTCTACTTCAATCCGATCCGAATCGAGCGCTTCGACGGCATGGACGCCGCCTCCTCGCAGGCGCTGATGGACCGGCTGGTCGCGCATTGCGAGCAGGACCGGTTCGTTTACCGCCACCGCTGGCGCCCCGGCGACGTGCTGATCTGGGACAACGCCCAGGCGCTGCACATGGTCCGGCACGACTACGACCCCGCCCGGGAGCGGGTCATGCACCGCGCCCTAGTCGGCTGAGTCCTCATGCAGCGCGCCGTCCTCCAGCCTGACGATGCGGTCGAGCTGGCGGGCGAGGCCGATATTGTGTGTGGCGACGAGAGCGGCGACGCCGGCTTCGCGCGCCAGTTCCAGAAAGGTCCGGATGACGAGGCGCCCATTGGTTTCGTCGAGGTTGCCCGTCGGCTCGTCGGCCAGCAGCAGGCGCGGCCCGTTCGCCGTGGCCCGCGCGATAGCGACGCGCTGCTGTTCGCCGCCCGAGAGCCGGGCCGGACGGTGGCTGGCCCGGTTCGACAGGCCGACCATGGCGAGCAGCGCGTCCGCCCGCCTGCGCGCTTCGCGCTTCGGCCGGCCGGTGACGAGCTGCGGGATCACCAGATTCTCGCGGGCCGAGAACTCGGGCAGCAATTGGTGGAACTGGAAGACGAAGCCCAGATGGCGCGCCCGCATGGCGCTCAGCTTCCTGTCGCTGAGGCCGGAGGCGCTCTCGCCGCAGATCCGCACCTCGCCCGAATCGGGTGGGTCCAGAAGGCCGGCGATTTGCAGCAGCGTCGTCTTACCGGAACCCGAAGGCCCGATCAGCGCGACGGTTTCGCCTTCCGACACGGTGAGGTCGATGCGCCGCAACACCGGCAGCCTCGTATCGCCCTGCACGAAAGTGCGCTGCACGCCATCGAGTTCCAGCGCCGCCCTACTCATAGCGCAGCGCATCCGCCGGGTCCTGCCGCGCCGCGCGCCAGCAGGGATAGAGCGGGGCCAGGACCGAAAGCACCAGGCTTATTGCCACCACCGCGGCCACTTCGGTCGAGTCCACCTTGGCCGGCAATCTGGAAAGGAAATAGATTTCCGCCTGGAACAGGTCCGTCCCTGTGAAGCTCTCGACCCACCGGCGCAGGCGCTCGATGTTCGTCGCACAGGCGAGGCCGAGCCCGAAGCCGACGCCGGTGCCGATCACGCCGATAGACGACCCGGTCAGGAAGAAAATGCGCATCATCGAGCCGCGCGTCGAACCTATGGCGCGCAGGATCGCGATATCGCGCGCCTTGTCCTTCACCAGCATGATCATGCTGGAAAGCACGTTGAACGCCGCCACCATGATGATGAGGGTAAGGATGAGGAACATGACGTTCCGCTCGACCTCTAGAGCGCTGACGAAGCTCGCATTCGACTGGCGCCAGTCGAACACCTGCACGCCGGGATCGGTCGCCGCGAGGATGCGCGCCCCCACTTCTCGCACGCTCTCCGGATCGGCCGTCGACACCTCGATATTGGTGATGCCGTCGCCGAGCTTGAAGAAGCGTTGCGCGGTTTCGAGCGGCATATAGGCATAGGTGTTGTCGTATTCGTACATGCCGACATGGAAGGTAGCGAGCACGCGAAATGCCTTGGTCCTGGGCATGGCGCCGAACGGTCCGGCATTGCCTTTCGGCGCCACCATCGAGATTCGGGCGCCAGGCCCGACCCCGAGTCGGGCCGCCAGGCGGTCGCCGAGCACAACGCCCGACGGGTCTCCGAAAGCATCGAGCGCCCCGGAACGCAGATTGTCGGTGATGATGGCAAGCGAGCGCAGATCCTCCGCCCTGATGCCGCGCGCAAGCACGCCTGAGGCATTGCCGTCGCGCACGATCATCGCCTGCCCTTCGACCGAAGGGTGAGCGCTGGTCACCCCGTCGACCGACCGCACCTGCCCGGTGAGCTTGTCGAAGTCGCCGAGCGGGCCGCGGTCTATCGCCATCACCGCGATATGACCGTTCAGGCCCAGCACGCGCTCGAACAGTTCGGCGCGAAAGCCGTTCATGACCGACATCACGACGATCAGGGTCGCCACGCCGAGCGCAATGCCGATCAGCGAGATGATCGCGGTCAGCGAGATAAACCCTTCCTGCCGCCGCGCTCGCAGATAGCGGAACGCGACGGTGCGCTCGAAAGCCGAAAACATCAGGCGAGCCGCGCCAATGCCGACTCCAGCGAAATCTCCTCGCGCTCGCCGGTGGCGCGGCATTTGAGCTCGACGCTTCCCTTGTCGAGGCCGCGCGGGCCGACGATCACCTGCCAGGGCAGGCCGATCAGGTCCATGTCGGCGAACTTCACTCCGGCCCGCTCCGGGCGGTCGTCATAGAGCGGCTCCCGATGCACAAGTTTGGCGTAAAGGTCTTCGCAGGCGCCGTCGCAGCGTGCATCGCCCTGGCGCAGATTGACAATTCCGACCCCGTAGGGCGCAACCGACTCCGGCCAGACGATGCCCTGGTCGTCGTGGCTCGCCTCGATAACCGCGCCCGCCAGCCGCGAAACGCCGACGCCGTAGGAGCCCATATGCACCGGAACCTCTTCGCCCCCGGCGGTTGTAACGCTGGCGCCGAGCGGCTCGGAATATTTGGCGCCGAAATAGAAGATATGGCCGACCTCGATGCCGCGCCCGACATAGCGCCGCCCGGGCGGCACCTCCGCCTCGAAGGCGGCGGGATCGTGCTTTTCGTCCGTGCGCGCATAGGGCCGGGTGAACTCCTCGACCACGGCCCCGACGGCGTCCGGGTCCTCGTAATCGACGGCGCGGGCGAGCATGTCGAACTCGACGCAGTCGCGGTCGCACCAGACGCTGCTCTCGCCGGTGTCCGCAAGGATGAGGAACTCGTGGCTGAGATTGCCGCCGATGGGACCCGAATCCGCCTCCATCGGCACGGCCTTCAGGCCGAGTCGGGCGAAGGTCCTGAGATAGGAGACGAACATCTTGTTGTAGGAGAGGCGCGCCGACTCGAAGTCCCGGTCGAAGGAATAGTTGTCCTTCATCAGGAACTCGCGCCCGCGCATCACGCCGAAACGGGGCCTGACCTCGTCCCGGAACTTCCACTGGATGTGGTAGAGCATCTTGGGCAGGTCGCGGTAACTGCG
>MPNF01000329.1 GCA_002238885.1 Alphaproteobacteria bacterium bin95
GGCCATGTCGTGCATCCGGCCGGTGCGGTAATCGACCTGCGTCAGCATCACCGCCGCCACATCCTTGTCGATCCGGTCGAGGACGTCTTCCGGCGCCGGCGTGCGCAGTTCGTAATCCTTGCCGATCGTGCGGATCAGCCCTTCGGCCATGTAGAGGTCGGACGGGAAGTTGCCCGAGTCAGAGAGGATCGCCCTGCGTCCTGGGCGCAGCTTCAGGGACGCCGCAAGCGCCTGGTAGACCTTGATCGACAGCGTGTCTCCCGTCGCGACGGAGCCTTGCGCCGCGCCGATCAGCCGGGCGATCCGGTCGCCCACATGTTGCGGCAGCGCCATCCAGCCGGCCGTGTTCCAGGCGCGGATGAGCTCGCGCCCCCACTCCTTGCCGATCACATGCCGGGCGCGCTCGATGGCACCCCTGGGCAGGGGCCCGAGGGAATTGCCGTCGAGATAGACCACCCCTTCGGGAAGGTCGAAAAGCTCTTTCCTCGGAAGCGTCGCGGGCATGGTTCAGAGCTCCCCGCGCACAGGCCACAATTCGGGAAACAGCTCGACGCCCGGCATCCGGCGCAGATACCGCACGCCGGGCGTGCCGCCGGTCCCGCGCCTGAAGCCGATCACCCGCTCCACCGTGATGACATGGTTGACCGGCTTCGGGCGTGGCGCCGGACCTCGACCGTAGCAAGGGCGGCGGGACGAAGCTGTGAGCGGAAACCGCACCATGCGGACCGGGTTCCTGCCGGGTATCCGTCACGCACGGCGGAATCCGTCCAGTACGGTCTTGCCGATCGCCGCCCCGCTCTCCTGCAGTGCGAGCGCGCTGCGCAGGCTCCCGACGCCCATCTCCCCGCCATGCCTGTTCACTGTCGCGGTGAGTGTGCCGTCGTCGACGAGGTCGGCAACGCGGTTCAACAGTTCGTGCTGCACGTCCATGTCGTCGGTCCGGAACATCGAGCGAGCGAACATGAACTCCCAGCTGAACGACAGGGCCTTGAGCTTGATCGCCGTAATGTCGAGGCTCTGAGGATCGTCGATCACTGCGATGTGCCCGCGTGGCTTGATCAGTTCGACAATGGACGCAAAGTGCTCGTCCGTATTCGTCAGTGCGGCGACATAGCGTGGCGCGATGCCCAAAGCCCGCATCTCTTCGTCGAGGGGATTGCGATGATTGACGATGCGGTCTGCGCCCATTTTCACGACCCACGCTTGCGTGTCGGGACGCGATGCGGTGGCGATGACGGTCAGGCCGGTGAGCTTCTTCGCCAGTTGAATCAGGATCGACCCCACGCCGCCGGCGCCACCGACCACGAGCAGCGACTCCCCCTCGCCTTCCCCTTCGCGGAGCGCAAAGCTGTCGAACAGAATTTCCCACGCCGTGATGCTGGTCAGCGGCAGCGCGGCCGCTTCCGCAAAACCGAGCGATCTCGGTTTCCGACCCACGATGCGTTCGTCGACCGCGTGAAACTCGGCGTTGGCGCCGGGGCGGGTGAAGTCGCCGGCGTAGAACACTTCGTCACCCGGCTTGAACCGGGCGGTCGCCGCACCCGCCTCCCTTACGACCCCGGCGGCGTCGAAGCCGAGAATGCGCGGTTCCCCCTCCGGCGGCTGCCTGTTGGCCCGCACCTTGACGTCAACGGGATTGACCGAGATGCCGCGCACCTCCACGAGCAGGTCGTTCGGGGATGGCCGCGGTCTCTCGGTCTCGAACTCGACAACAGAGGTCTCCGCGGAGATCGGGCCCCTCTCCGTGTAGCCGATCGCCTTCATCTGTCCCCTGCCAACTGGCGTTCATCAATCGCGGCGAAGAGTGCGTCCATACAACGGATCTAACAAGCGCGTTGTTGTTGAGCATCTGTGGTGGCCTCGCGTATTCGGACAGGCTGGCAGCCGATTTGAAGTGCATTCCGGTTGTTTCTCCGGCCTCCGGTGTCGTCACCGGCCGGTCCTCACAATATGACCGCAGGCTGCTTGCGGCCGGAGCCCCCGCTATGGCGGGCGGGGCCGGGATTTGGTATGGGCTGAGGGTTGGATTCGGGAGTCTCTCGCGCATGGCCGATTTCTTCCTGACGCCGCTGGCCGCGGCCGATCCGGACCTCTCCGCCGCCATCGGCGGGGAGCTTGACCGGCAGCGCGACCAGATCGAGCTGATCGCCTCGGAGAACATCGTCTCGCGCGCCGTGCTGGAGGCGCAGGGCTCGGTGCTGACCAACAAATATGCCGAGGGCTATCCGGGCCGGCGCTATTACGGCGGCTGCGAATGGGTGGACCGGGCGGAGCGGCTCGCCATCGAGCGGGCGAAGCGCCTCTTCGGCGCGGCCTATGTCAATGTCCAGCCGCATTCCGGCGCGCAGGCCAACCAGGCGGCCTTCATGGCGCTTTGCAAGCCGGGCGACACGGTGCTCGGCATGTCGCTCGCCGCCGGCGGGCACCTGACCCACGGGGCGGCGCCGAATCTCTCCGGCAAGTGGTTCGACGCGGTGCAATACGGCGTGCGCCGGCAGGACAGCCGGATCGACTATGACGAGGTCGCGCGGCTGGCAGACGAGCGCCGGCCGCAGCTCATCATCGCCGGCGGCTCGGCCTATCCGCGCGAGATAGACTTCCGGCTCTTCCGCGAGATCGCGGATGCGTCGGGCGCGAAGTTCATGGTGGATATGGCCCATTTCGCCGGGCTGGTGGCGGCCGGCGTCCACCCCAGCCCGCTGCCCTGGGCAGACATCGTCACCACCACCACGCACAAGACGCTGCGCGGCCCGCGCGGCGGCATGATCCTCTCCAATGACGATAGCCTCGGCCGGCGTATCGATTCGGCGGTGTTCCCCGGCCTCCAGGGCGGCCCGCTGATGCACGCCATCGCCGCCAAGGCAGTCGCCTTCGGCGAGGCGCTCAAGCCGGAGTTCCGGGACTATGCCGAGGCCGTGGTGGCGAACGCCCGCGCGCTGGCGGAGACCTTGCAGGAAGGCGGGCTGGAGATTGTGTCCGGCGGCACCGACACGCACCTGTTGCTGGTCGATCTGCGCCCGCTCGGCCTCACCGGCAATGTCGCGGAGAAGGCGCTGGAGCGCGCGCTCATCACCTGCAACAAGAACGGCATCCCGTTCGACCCGGAGAAGCCGACCGTCACCTCCGGCCTGCGCCTCGGCTCCCCGGCGGCGACCACGCGCGGCTTCGACGAGGAGGCGTTTTGCGAGGTCGGGCGGCTGATCGTCGAGGTGCTGAAGGGCGGCGAGGCGGCGGAGGCGAAGGTGGCGGCGAAGGTCGAGGCGCTGCTCGCACGGTTCCCGATCTACGGGGCGTTCGGCGGGAGTTGACGCGATGCGATGCCCATTCTGCGCCCATGAAGACACGCAGGTGAAGGACAGCCGGCCGACCGAGGACAATGCCGTCATCCGCCGACGGCGCTCCTGCCCGGAGTGCAATGCGCGCTTCACCACCTTCGAACGGGTGCATCTGCGCGACCTCACCATCGTCAAGTCGAGCGGCAGGCGGGAGACTTTCGACCGCGACAAGCTCAAGCGCTCCGTAGCCATCGCGCTGCGCAAGCGGCCGGTGGACGATGAGCGGCTGGAGCGCATGATCTCCAGCCTCGTGCGTCAGCTCGAAGCCTCCGGACAGAGCGAGTTCCCCTCGGACGGGCTCGGCGAAATGGTGATGGCGATGTTGGCCGAACTCGACCAGGTCGCCTATGTGCGCTTCGCCTCCGTTTACCGGGATTTCCGGGAGGCGAAGGATTTCGAGGAATTTGTCGGGCAGCTTTCCGATCGGGATGACTGACGCCCGGACCGTGGATGCGGCGCATATGGGCGCGGCGCTGGCGCTCGGCCGGCGCGGCTTGGGCAGAGTCTGGCCCAATCCAGCCGTCGGCTGCGTGCTGGCGCATGGAAGCCGGATCGTCGGGCGGGGCTGGACGCAGTCCGGCGGGCGGCCCCATGCCGAAACCGAAGCGCTGGTCCGCGCCGGCGCCGGCGCCAGGGGCGCCACCTGCTATGTGACGCTGGAGCCGTGCAGCCACCATGGACGGACCCCGCCTTGCGCGGACGCACTGATCGAAGCCGGCGTTTCGCGCGTCGTGGCCGCGACCGGCGATCCCGACCCGCGCGTCTCCGGACGGGGTTTCGAGCGGCTCGAAGCGGCGGGCATTGCCGTCGAACAGGGGCTCGGCGAGGCGGAGGCGCGGTTCGACAATGCCGGCTTCATCGCCCGCATCGCTTCGGGCCGGCCGCTGGTCGCGCTCAAGACGGCAACGACGCTGGACGGGCGGATCGCCGCGCATAACGGCCGGAGCCAATGGATTACCGGCCC
>MPNF01000330.1 GCA_002238885.1 Alphaproteobacteria bacterium bin95
CATTGCGGCCGTATCGACACCGAACGGCACCTACCTGCATTCCTTAGACGCGAAAGCTTCCTCAACATGAGGTCGAGCATCGTTGCCCGCTCCGATCATCCGCTTCATTCCGGCAAGGTGGCCTGTGACGACCTGGTCGAGTGGCCCTGGATCGATTGCGAAGCTCCTGCGAGGACGCAGGATGACGAGGAGCAGTCGCCCCTTGCCGAACTTCTTGACGAGCTCTTTGCCAGAACCCGGAAACGGGTTCGCACCGTCGTCCGCGCCGGGCCCGCAGGCTTGGCGCTCATGGGCATGGGCCCTTACTTGTCCAGGCTCCCGGTCACTTTCCTCGACAGGCTTCCCGGACTCTGCCTCAAGCCTCTGCCGATCGAGTTCGGCAGGGCTGAGTTTCGCGCCGGCATCGTTTCGCGCGTTTCGGCTTGGGACTTTTCCGCTTTCCGGCATTTCGCCGAAACCGTCCGCGAAGTGGCGCGCGGTCAGCGAACCCACCTGCGGGCCATCGCCGCCACCTAGCCCGCGGAGCGTCAGCGGGCGGGCGACAGGCCTTTTTTCCGGTAAAACAGCCGCATCGCAACCGCCGACACGGCATAGCAGACGACGAGGAATGGTCCGGCAGGCAGGTCGGCGGCCGCCGATATCATGATGGCCGCGACCGCGGCCGCCGCACCGCTCGCGAAGGCGCGCCAATGGACGTAGCCCTTGCAGGCGCGCGCGGCGAGAGCCGGAAGGATAAGGCTCGCAAACACTACATAGACACCGACCAGCTGCATCGATGCGGTGATGACCAGCGCGAACAGGACGAAGAAGCCGGCGCCGGCGCGGAGACGCGGAACGAGGAGCCAGAGCGCGGCGAAGAGACCGTATATCGGCAGGAAGGCCGCAATGTCGTCCCAGGTCACGAACAGGAGCTGGCCGGAAAGCACGTGGCGCAGCTCCTCGCCGCCATGCGGGTCGTCGGCAAGCGCCAGCAGGGCTATGGACGCTGCAACGATGAAGCTGCTGCCTATGACGGCTTCCTGCTCCTCCGGCGATTTGCGCTCGATCCAGCGGAAGAACAGCGCAATGGCGATGCCGGCGGTGAAGGCCACCCCCTGGGCCACAATCCAGTTCGGTTCCTCCAGCCAGACGCCGAGCAGGATGACGGCCAGCCCGACTACCTGCGCGGTCGCAAGGTCGATGAACACGATCCCCCGCTTGAGGACCTCGATCCCGAGCGGCGCGTGCGCCGCCGTGACGACCAGCCCGACAACGAGGCCCGGCGCCACGATGTCGAACAGGTCAAGACCGATCTCGGGCCTCCTCAAGCAAGGCCAGCGTGCTGTCGAACAATGAGAACAGGTCGCCCGCCTCCGGGCTGCCGCCGACCGTGAAAGGAAGCTCGACGACCGGAATGCCCGTCTTCCCGGAAAGCCACTCGGAAGCGTCCTCGGGTTCGAAGGGCGCGCGGAGAATGGCCCTGGCGCCGCTGTTTCGCACCAGTTCGAGAACTTCGACGAGATGCGACGCGGTCGGCGGAATGCCCGAAACCCGCTCCAGTACCGCAACCCGCTCCAATTCGGCCCAGCGCAGCAGATAGACCCAGGCCTTGTGGTGGACGACCACCTTCATGCCGCGCAGCTTCTCCGTCCGCTCCCGCCAGCCGGCCACGGCGTCGGCCCAGCGGGCCTGAAAGGACGCCAGGCGTTGCCGGTAGGCTTCCGCCCGGTCCGGGTCGATTTGCTCCAGCCGCTCCGTCAGCAACCGTGCGAGGATAGCGATGTTCCCCGGATCGAGATGGACATGCGGGTTCCCGCCCGGGTGAATGTCTCCCAGGCTGCGGTCCAGGACTTCGGGCCGTTCCAGCACCTCGACATGGTCTGCCGCCATGATGTGCCCCGGCTGGCCCGGCTGCACGATGCGCCCCGCGCCTCTCTGCATCAGGACCGGCAGCCAGCCGACTTCGAGGTCCGCGCCGGAACAGAACAGTATTTTCGCGCGGCGCACCTTCGCGATCAGGCTGGGGCGGGCGCGTATGTAGTGCGCGTCCTGGCCGCCATGGGTCGCCGAATGGACAACGACGTCCTCGCCGCCGATTTCCTCCGCCAGCGCCGCCCATTCCGGCTCGCAGGCAAGGATCCGGACCTGCGCATTCGCCATCGCCGGGGACAGCAATGCGGCCGCGAGCGCGGCCGCAAGCGCCGTTCTCCTCATCTTGCTCTCCCGGTTCAGAAGCTGTGGGCGCCGTGGGCGCCGAGGCTCATGACATATTGCAGGATGAATTGGTTGTCGCGCGTCTCGCCGAAGGTTTCGCGGTTGTACTGGAACCGGACCCGCCCGAACTCGCTGTTGGTCCAGTCGAGCATGGCGCTGACAGTCGAGAGGTCGTTGTCGAGCTCTGCAGCGCTCGGCGGCGAGAGGCGCGCATAGCGCATGCCGGCCCGCCACTGGGGCAGGAATTTGTACACCGCCTGGGCATACCAGCCGCTGCTGCTGGAGCCGTTGAGGTCCTCGGCCATCTCGTCGACATGCGTCTCGCAGACTTCGTGACCGTGGGGGTTGTTTGGATCCGGGCTCGGGTCTTCACACTCTTCATGCTCTTCCTGCAGCGTGTAGGAACCCGTCTCGCTGCGGTGGAAATACTCGCCCTGAAGGATCAGTTCGCTGTCCCGCGCGTTGCCCGTCGGCGCCCAGGTGTAGCGGAAATCGACGCCGAAAAGCCGCGTGTCGCCCGTGAATGCGCCTGCGGAGAACAACTCGGCATGGGGATGGCCTTCCTCATGCCCGTCTTCCTCCTCCCCTTCCGCATGCTCTTCTTCCTCGTGCCCGTGCCCATCTTCCTCTTCGTCATGCGCATGGGCGCCGCCGGCGCGACCATGGGCTTCGCCGTCGAGGACGTAGGCCCCGAGCCGCAACGCCGAATTGCGGCCGACATCGCCGCCGATGCGCGCGTAGGCGGACCAAGCCTCGCGGCCGGTCTCGGAGCCGCCGAAGGGTATGTCGCCGCCGCGGAAGACGCCGCCGCCGATCTCCTTGTAGATGTCGCCCGGAAGCACGACGGACAGCTCCAGCCCGTCATCGTTGTAGGCGCCGTCCAGGAATGCGCGGTAGGGCAGCGGGCGGTCGGCGAAATCGTCGCCATGCGCGTGCTGCTCGTTCAGGTAGCCGAAAGTCCAGAGCGCCCGGCCCGCCTTGAGCCGCGTCCCGTCCGGCAGGCCCGAACCGGCCAAGGTCTGGACATAGGCCTCCTCAAGCTCGACCTCCGTCTCGCTGCCATGGGCGCCGAGGCCGAGCGCGAGAGCCCCGCGGAACTTGTCGTCGATATTGCCCGACATCGTCACTTCGCTGTGGCCGAGCGAGAAGCCCTTTTCCGGGCGTTCGGACTCATGGCCGAGTTGGAAGCCGGGCAGCCCCACCTCCTCGTCGGAGCGATCCACGAACATGGCATTCAGAACGACGCCGATGGCCGGATTGAAACTGTTGTCGCCGCTCCGCATGGACGGCCGCGAGGCCGGGGCGGCTTTCTGTTCGGCGGCCGGGGGCCTGGCCTTCATCCCGGCGAGTTGGGCCTCCAGCGCCGCAATGCGCTTTTCGTAGTCCTTCTTGAGGTCGCCGATCTGTGCGGCCAGCTCTTCCGCCGTCGGCGGTCCCGACTGCGCTTGGGCCACCGAAGCGGCGAACAGGACCGGTAGCCCGATGGCTGCCGCCCGCAGAAATCCGATGAGTCCGGACATAAACTCTCCTCCGACGCCCTCCCCTGCAACGAGGCCACGTCATTCGTTCACCGATTTGAGACTATATTACATAACGCTACAATATAACATTGCAAGCAGGGAACGCCTGCAGCCGGCGTTGCGACTATCCGAGCGCTGCCGCGCGGACGGCGTCGGGCGTGAAGGGGATCCTTCGGAGCCGTAGTCCCGTCGCGGCATAAACGGCATTGGCAATCGCGGCTGCGGTGGGGCCGGCCGTGGCCTCCCCGGCGCCGAGGAACGGCTGCCGGCCCGGGTCGATCAGGACGGTCTCGAACACGGGCACATTGTCGAAACCCAGGATCGGATAGGAGTCCCAGTCCCGGCTGGCAATGCCGTCCCGGTCGAAGGCCACCGCTTCGTGGAGGGTCCAGCTCGCCGCCTGGACGACCCCGCCTTCGAGCTGCGCGGCAAGGCCGGCCCGGTCCACGATCTCGCCGGCATCGGCGGCGATAACGCAGCGCTCCAGCCGGATTTCGCCAGCGTCGGAAACCGCGACTTCCATGACGACGGCGGCATAGGCGGCGCTGTTCTTATATTGCGCGAATCCGATCCCGCGTCCCCGGC
>MPNF01000331.1 GCA_002238885.1 Alphaproteobacteria bacterium bin95
CGGCGTCCGAAAGCTGCAATGCGCGGGTCAGCAGCGGCGGCGCCAGCCATTCATCGTTGAGGTAGCGCGGATAGGCCGTGAGGCGCTCCACCAGCTGCTTGCCGGCCTTCGCGGTCTCGCGCGCGAGCGTCTCCAGATGCGGCCAGGGCGCTTCCGGATTGACGAAATCCGGCGTCACGGGCGACACGCCGCCCCAGTCGTCGATGCCTGCTGCCACGATGGGCCCGAGCGCGCCCGGCGAGAGGTTCGGCGGCGCCTGGATCGAAGCGGCCGGACCGAAGATCAGCCGCGCGGCCGCAATCGTCCAGAGCAGCTCCCCTGCGTCCGGCTCCGGTGCGGCGGCCATCTTCGTGTCGGGCTTGGCGCGGAAGTTCTGGACGATGATTTCCTGCACCGCGCCGGTGGCGTCGTCGATATCGCGCAGCGCCAGCAGTGCCTCGATCCGCTCGCGCCGCGTTTCGCCGATGCCGATCAGGATGCCGGAGGTGAACGGCACTTTTGCGTCGCCCGCGAGCCGGATGGTCTCGAGCCGGCGCGCCGGCACCTTGTCGGGCGAGCCGTAGTGCGGCATGCCCTTTTCGCAGAGCCGGTCCGAGGCGCTCTCCAGCATGATGCCCATCGAGGCCGAAACGCCGCGAAGCTCCGCAAGCTCTTCCGCCGTCATCAGGCCGGGATTCAGGTGCGGCAACAGGCCGGTTTCCTCGAACACCAGCTGCGCCATGGCCTTGAGGTAGTCGAGGGTCGATTCGTAACCGAGTTCGGCCAGCGCCTCGCGCGCCGCGCGGTAGCGCCGTTCCGGCTTGTCGCCGAGCGTGAACAACGCCTCCTTGCAGCCCGCAGCCGCCCCGGCCCGAGCGATTTCCAGCACCTGATCCGGTGTCATGTATGCAGCCTCGCCACGGCGCGGCGGCTTGGCGAAGGTGCAGTAATGGCAGACATCCCGGCAGAGATGCGTCAGCGGTATGAAGACCTTGCGCGAATAGCTGATACGCGGTCCGTGCAGCCGGTCGCGCAACCGCGCCGCCGCATCCATCAAACCTTCCAGATCGCCGCATTCGGCAAGCGCCAGCGCCTCGCGAGGCTCCGGGCGCCGGTCGATATATTGCAGAAGTTCCATCATGCGCGACCTTAGCGGCGGACTGCCGAATGGGGCAAACATATGGCGCAGGCGGACCCCGAGGTCCATGGGGCGGAGGGCTAATATTGCGGCCGGCGCTTCTCCAGGAATGCGGCAACGCCTTCGGGAAAGTCGGGAGAGGCGCGCACCCGGTCGCCCAGCGCCTGCTCGCGCGGCTCCTGGGAGAGCGTCCATTCCTCCAGCCCGGCAGTGATCTGCTCCTTGACCGCCTGAACCGCTGCCGGGCTGTTGGCGGCAATCAGCCGCGCCTTTTCCACCGCCCAGTCGAGCAGCTCGCCGGCCGGAACCACGGCGTTCACAAGCCCGATGGCGCACGCTTCCTCCGCATCCAGCAGACGCCCGGTCAGGATCATGTCCATGAGGTGCACATAGCCGATCTGGCGCACCAGCTTGGTCGCCGCGCCGCCGAACGGGTAGATGCCCCACTTCACCTCGGGCAGCCCGAAGCGGGCATGCGGGGCAGCGGCGCGCAGATCGGTCGAAATCAGCAGTTCGACCCCGCCGGCGACGCAGTCGCCGTTGACGGCTGCGACAATCGGTTTGCGATATCGTTTCGTTTTCAGCAGCGCGCGCGCGACCGCTGCGGCCGTCTCCGGCGAGGCCGACAGGTCTCCCGACACATCCGCGCCGCTGCAGAACCCCTTGTCCCCGGCTCCGGTGAGCGCGATGGCGCGCGTGGGCCCCGCCTCAAGCTCATCCCAGAGATCGGCGAGGCGCACCATCATCGCGCGCGTCATGGCGTTGCGGCGCGCCTCGTTCTCTATCCGCACGAGGGTCACATGCCCGCCCAGTTCTTCGGAATGGATACGCATCTCGCGGCTTCCTTGTCATCGGCCGCCAAGTCTATGCTCCGGGACCGACTCCGCAAACGCATGGGGGACCACCGAACATGCCCGCCGCAATTTCGCTGGAGGACTGCCGCGCGCTTGCATTCGAAGCATTGTCGAACGCAGGCGTCTCCCCCGCCAACGCCGAGGCGATCGCCGACCACATCACCCGCGCGGAGGCGGACGGCTGCAAGAGCCACGGCCTGTTCCGGCTGCCGGGCTATGTGGCATCGGTGAAAAGCGGCGCCGCCGATCCCCTGGCCGAGCCGGATATTGTCGATGCCGCTCCGGGCCTGGTGGCGGTCGATGCGCGCCGGGGCTTCGCGCCGCTCGCCATCGCGCGCGGACGCACGGTGCTGGCGGAGAAGGCGCGGTCCCAGGGCGTGGCCTGCATGACGATCCGGAATTCCTTCAACTTCGCCGCCTTGTGGCCCGATATCGAGCCCCTGGCGGAGGAAGGGCTGGTCGCCTTCACCTTCGTCAATTCGCAAAGCTTCATGGCGCCGGCCGGCGGCACGGAAGCGTTGTTCGGCACCAATCCGATGGCATTTGCCTGTCCGCGTGACGGCGGCAGGCCGCCGATGATTTTCGACCAGGCGTCAGCGGCAACCGCGCGGGGAGAACTTCAGATCGCCGCGCGGGACGGCCATGCGGTTCCGGAGGGCGCCGGTCTCGGCCCGGACGGCAAGCCCACCACCGACCCCTCGGAAATCCTGAAAGGCGTGCAGCTGCCGTTCGGCGGCTACAAGGGCTCGTCCATCGCGCTCATGGTGGAGCTGATGACCGGCGGGCTCTCCGGCGGGTTCTTCGGCCATGAGAGCGCCGCCGACTACAAGCGCGACGGCGGCCCCTCCAACGGCGCCCAGTCGTTCATCGCCATAGACCCCGCGCGGCTCGCGGGACCGGGTTTCCTCGCCCATGTGGAGGAGTTGTTCGGGCGGCTGCTTTCCAATGGCGAAGCCCGGCTGCCGGGCGACCGGCGCCTCGCGGCCCGCGCCCGGACGCCCGAGGAGGGAATTACAGTCGAGGACACGCTCTACGCCACGGTGCTGGGCCTTGCCGGAAAGGCATAGCCGGCTTCCGGCAACCGGCGTCTTGCGCTAGGGTCGGTCGAAAGAAATAGGAACTCCGGAGAGGGAACCCGATGGACTTCGAATTCAACGACCGGACGAAGGAGCTGGTCGGCCGCGTCCAGGACTTCATGGACCGCTACGTCTATCCGAACGAAGAGGTCTATTACGAACAGCTGGATGAGGGCGACAACCGCTGGAAGGTCATCCCGATCCTGGAGGAGTTGAAGGAAAAGGCGCGCGAGGAGGGCCTCTGGAACCTGTTCCTGCCGGAGAGCGAGCTCGGCGGCGGCCTGACCAACCTCGAATATGCCCCGGTCTGCGAAGTCATGGGGCGGATCAATTGGGGCCCCGAGGTGTTCAATTGCTCGGCCCCGGACACGGGCAATATGGAGGTGCTGGAGCGCTACGGCACGCCGGAGCAGAAGAAGCAATGGCTCGACCCGCTGCTGGCCGGCGAAATCCGCTCCGCCTTCGCGATGACGGAGCCGCGCGTCGCATCGTCGGACGCCACCAATATCGAGAGCCGCATCGAGCGCGACGGCGACGAATACGTCATCAACGGGCGCAAATGGTGGACTTCGGGCATCGGCGACCCGCGCTGCAAGGTCCTGATTTTCATGGGCAAGACCGACCCGGCCGGTCCCCGGTACAACCAGCAGTCCATGATCCTGGTGCCGACCGACGCGCCCGGCATCGAGGTCGTGCGGATGCTGAACGTGATGGGCTTCGACGATGCACCGCACGGCCACGGTGAGGTCGATTTCAAGGATGTGCGCGTGCCGGCCTCGAACATGCTGCTCGGCGAAGGGCGCGGCTTCGAGATCGCGCAGGGCCGTCTCGGTCCCGGCCGTATCCACCACTGCATGCGCATCATCGGCGTGGCCGAGCGCGCGCTCGAAATGATGTGCCGGCGCGGCACCGAGCGGGTGACCTGGGGCACGCCGGTCGGCGACCGCGACAATTTCCGCGAGCGCGTGGCCGACGCGCGCATCAATATCGACATGTGCCGCCTCTTGACGCTCAAGGCGGCCCACATGATGGACACGGTCGGCAACAAGGCCGCGCGCCAGGAAATCGCCATGATCAAGGTGGCGGCGCCGAACATGGCGTTGCAGGTCATCGACGACGCCATGCAGGCCCATGGCGGCGGGGCGATGAGCCAGGCGTTCAAGCTCTCCTTCATGTGGTCGAGAATGCGGGCGCTGCGCTTCGCCGACGGCCCCGACGAGGTCCATCGCCAGCAGATCGC
>MPNF01000332.1 GCA_002238885.1 Alphaproteobacteria bacterium bin95
GCTGGCCCCAGGAGAGCGACCCGAACGGGATCGCGCCCGTCAGCAGCCCAAGCCAGAAGAGCGCGACCCATTCCTGCCGGGTCCGTGGCATGCGCGCGCCGAATGCGCGCATCATGACCCAGCAGATGGGCGCCGCGATCAGCGCCCGCGATACCGCAACGGTCAGCGGCGGGACTTCGGCAACGGCGATGTTGAGGAACAGAAAGGTGCTGCTGAGAAGCACTGCTGTCGTCAGCAGAAGGCCCCAGTCGGCCGCATTCATCGCTCGATTCATGGAGTCGGCCTCTTCGACGGCGACGCCCCATCGCTTGCATTTTGCAAGTAAATGACATAATCACTTGCTCTTTGCAAGGAATTCCTGGGCCGGTATGCTGGGAAGATGATTTACGAGCCCAATCGATGCCCATTCCGGTTCGGGCTGGGCACATTCGGGGATCGCTGGTCGCTGCTGGTTATCCGCGACATGATGTTTCGTGGCTTTACCCGGTTCCAGGACTTCATGAATGCCGGCGAGGGCATTTCGTCGAACGTGCTGTCCGACCGTCTGCGCCAGCTCGAAGCCCGGCAGATCGTCACCCGGAAAAAAGATCCGGCAGACGGGCGCAAGGTCTTGTACGAGCTCACCGACAAGGGAAAAGACCTGCGCCCGATGATGCTGGCGATAATGGCGTGGGCCGGGAAATATGACCCGGAAACGAACGTGACCGGGGAAATTGACCGAACCCTTACGGACTGATTGTTTCCGGGGGTCGCCGCCATGTCCCGGAACGTAGAGCGGCGAAGGCACGGAGGCGATACAGGCTTGCATCCCGTGAGGCGTCCGCACATGGCTCGGGAAGCACGATTGCATGGCGCTGGCGTCCCTCGCACCATCGTGCAACACTCGGTGTATTGACCCGCTCGTAAGGGCGGCCTGGCCAGTCCGGCCGCGCCCGTTGGGCGCGACCACCGCGTTGCGGACATGGTGGGAGATCGTTCCATGCGCCGTTGCAAAGAGGACTCCGTTTCCAGAACCGGGAGGAAGAAATGATCAAGAGAACGCTTCTGGCGGCGGCCATGATGGCCGTTGTCACGGCAATTTCGACGGGCTCTGCGCTCGCAGCGACATTGATGAACATCGGCTACGCGACGGCCGAAATAAATCCCTACGGCACATTCATGAACACCTTCGCCGACCGTCTGAACAAGCTCACCGGCGGCGAAGTCCGGGTCAAGGTCCATTGCTGCTTCAAGATGGGCGGCGAGCAGGACATGTTAAAGAAGCTGCAGCTCGGCACGCTCGACGGCACCCTGATCGCGCAGAACAATGCCGGCCCGTTCTATCCCAAGATCGACCTGCTGGTTCTGCCCTACATGCTGCAGAATCTCGAACATGCCTACAAGGTGGTCGATGGCGAGGTCGGCCAGAAGGTCTGGGGCGCTATGCCGGAAGAAGCGGGCGTCCACCTGGTGAAGATCGTGCTGGTCTCGTTCCGGCACCTTTACAACTCGAAGCAGGCTATCAACAGCATCGAGGATTTCAGGCCGCTGAAATACCGGGTCCCCAAGAATGTCGTGATGGTCGACACCTACAAGGCGTTCGGCTCCGACCCCGTCCCTATGGCCTGGTCGGAAACCCTGACCGCCGTGCAGACCGGAACCGTCGATGGCGGCGACCTCCCGCTTGACGGCATTTTCACCCAGAAATTCCACGAGGTCGCCAAGCATATCGCGCTGACCGGCCATTTTGCGCTGACGCCGCCGTTCTTCGTCAGCACCAAGTTCATGGACAAGCTGACCGACGAACAGAAGGAAGCGCTCTACATGGCCGCCGATATCGCGGCGGCGGCGGCGCGGGCGCATGTCAGGATCGGCAACGAAGGGTTTACGCAAAAGCTCAAGGAGTCCGGCGTGCAGTTCACGACCCCGGACACCACACCCTTCATCGAGGCGGCCGCCGAGGTGCATGAGGCCTTCGCGGCCGAACGCGGCGCCGAATATGTCGAACTGATCGAGGCGATCAACGCACTCGCCAACTAGGCTGATACTTCGGCAAGCGAGCGGCCGCAGCGGGGCGGAGGTTCATCGACCCCGCCGCGGCCCTCGCCCTCCACCCGGGTTCTCATTCCACGGCGGGCTGCATGCCTTCACCCAGCACAGTCTTCGCGTTCCTTGAGCGGCGAGCCGAAGAAGTCATTGCGGGCGTCTGCGTCACCGTCATGGCGGTGCTCGTCTTTTTCCAGGTCGTGATGCGCTATGTGTTCAGCGCGCCGACCTCCTGGTCGGACGAAATCGCCGTCTATGCGATGCTCTGGTCCGTCTATATTTCGGCCTCCTGGGCGGTGCGCGAACGCACCCACATACGGGTGATGAACCTGATCCAACTTTTCCCGGGCCGGATGGCGCTCGGCCTGGCCGTGCTGAGCGACCTGGTCTGGTTCGTGTTCGCCATATACCTGACCTGGCAGAGTTTCCTGCTGCATCTTTCGATGTGGGAACTCCCCTTCAATTCGCCGGTGCTGGGCGTTGCCCAGAAGTGGCCGTATCTGTGCCTGGTCGTCGGTTTTGCCCTGATGACGGTCCGTCTCATCCAGGTCTATTACCATTGGGCTCGGGACGGCATCCTGCCGACGGCGGTCCCCGAAGACGGGGCGGTTCTCCATGATTGAAGCGCTCTACATGTTCGGGACGCTGGTCGCCACCATCGCGTTCGGCATTCCGATCCCGATCGCGGTGGCGATCGCGACGCTCGTCGGCTACTTCCTGATCGACATTCCGGTCGTGGCGCTGGCCCAGGCCATGTACACCGGGGTCGAACCGTTCCCGCTCCTGACCGTGCCCCTGTTCGTACTCGCCGGCGCCCTGATGGAGCGCGGTGGCCTCGCGCTAAGGATCGTGGCGATCGCCCAGTCGCTGATCGGCAACTACATGGGCAGTCTCGGCTTGGTGGCCGTGCTCGGATGCACGTTCTTCGCCGCCCTCTCGGGCTCGGGGCCCGCAACGACGGCGGCGATCGGCGCCGTTATGATTCCGGCGATGGTCCGCGAGCGCTACGACCCGGCCTATGGCGGCGCGATCGTCGCCTCCGGCGGTGCGTTGGGAAGCCTTATTCCGCCGAGCAACCTGATGATCATCTACGGTGTGGTTTCGGACACTTCGATCCCGCGCATGTTCCTTGCCGGCGTCCTGCCGGGGCTGATCGCGAGTGCATTGCTCCTGGTGGTCACATGGCTGATCGCGCGCCGGCGCGGCTATGGCGGGCAGACCGATCACAGTTTTGCATGGGTGCGCGTCGGGCGGGCCTGCTGGGACGGCAAATGGGCTATCGGCGCTCCCGTCCTGATCCTCGGCGGCATCTACAGCGGGGCCTTCACGCCTACCGAAGCGGCTTCGGTCGCGGTGGTTTACGCCTTTCTCGTCGGTCAATTCGTGCACCGCGAGCTGACCTGGGACGCGATCCTGTCCTGCCTGAAGACCACGGCGATGATTTCGGGCGCCGTCCTGATCATCGTCGGTCCGGCCAAGGCCTTCGGCGAATTGCTGAGCCTGATGGACGTGCCGTTCCTGATCGGCGAATTCCTGACCGGCTTCACGGACAGCAGCTTCATCCTGCTCCTGGTCATCGCCGCGATCCTGATCATCACCGGCATGTTCCTCGAGTCGATTGCCCAGATCATCCTGCTGACGCCGCTGATGCTTCCCATCGCGGTTTCGATCGGCATCGACCCGGTCGTGTTCGGAGTGATCATGGTGATCGCCTGCGAGATCGGCTTCCTCACGCCGCCGGTCGGGGCAAACCTGTTCGTTGCGACACGATTGACGAATTTGAGCATCGACAGGATTTCGGTGGCCGTGATCCCGTTCCTGCTCACCTATGTCGTCGTGATCGTCCTGATCGCACTGTTCCCGGAATTTGTGCTCTGGCTGCCGGACCTCGTCTACGGGCCGAGCGGATAGCGTTGCTACCCTGACCTCTTTCCGGCGTTTGGAGCAGACGCGCCTGCCCCTCAGGGCGCGCCGCCGTCCACTCGGATGATGGAGCCGGTGGTGAAACCGCTGGCGTCCGAGGCGAGGTAGAGGGCGGCGGTGACGATCTCCTCCGGTTCGCCGCTGCGCTGGAGCGCGGCCTCTTCGTTGCGGCGGGTCTCATCGTCCCAGGCGTGCGAGATGTCGGTGAGGAAGCGCCCCGGCATGATTCCGTTGACGCGCACCTTCGGGGCATATTCGCGGGCAAAGGCCTCCGTCACCGCATTCAGCGCCGCCTTGGCGCCGGCATAGGGCGCGAGCT
>MPNF01000333.1 GCA_002238885.1 Alphaproteobacteria bacterium bin95
GCTGGCCCCAGGAGAGCGACCCGAACGGGATCGCGCCCGTCAGCAGCCCAAGCCAGAAGAGCGCGACCCATTCCTGCCGGGTCCGTGGCATGCGCGCGCCGAATGCGCGCATCATGACCCAGCAGATCGGCGCCGCGATCAGCGCCCGCGATACCGCAACGGTCAGCGGCGGCACTTCGGCGACGGCGATGTTGAGGAACAGAAAGGGGCTGCCCAGAAGCACTGCTGTCGTCAGCAGAAGGCCCCAGTCGGCTGCATTCATCGCTCGATTCATGGAGTCGGCCTCCGAAGGTCGCGATCTATCGCTTGCATTTTGCAAGTAAATAACAGAGTCACTTGCTCTTTGCAAGGAATTCCTGAGCCGGTATGCTGGGAAGATGATTTACGAGCCCAATCGATGCCCATTCCGGTTCGGGCTGGGCACATTCGGGGATCGCTGGTCGCTGCTGGTTATCCGCGACATGATGTTTCGCGGCTTTACCCGGTTCCAGGACTTCATGAATGCCGGCGAGGGCATTTCGTCGAATGTACTGTCCGACCGTCTGCGCCAGCTCGAAGCCCGGCAGATCGTCACCCGGAAAAAAGATCCGGCCGACGGGCGCAAGGTCTTGTACGAGCTCACCGACAAGGGAAAAGACCTGCGCCCGATGATGCTGGCGATAATGGCGTGGGCCGGGAAATATGACCCGGAAACGAACGTGACCGGGGAAATTGACCGAACCCTTACGGACTGATTGTTTCCGGGGGTCGCCGCCATGTCCCGGAACGTAGAGCGGCGAAGGCACGGAGGCGATACAGGCTTGCATCCCGTGAGGCGTCCGCACACGGCCCGGGAAGCACGATTGCATGGCGCTGGCACCCGTCGCGCCATCGTGCAACACTCGGTCCATTAGCCGGCCCGCAAGGGCGGCCTGGCCAGTCCGGCTGCGCCCGCGGGGTGCGGCCACCGCGTTGCGGACATGGGGGGAGATCGTTCCATGCGCCGTTGCAAAGAGGACTCCGTTTCCAGAACCGGGAGGAAGAAATGATCAAGAGAACGCTTCTGGCGGCGACCATGATGGCCGTTGTCACGGCAATTTCGACGGGCTCTGCGCTCGCAGCGACATTGATGAACATCGGCTACGCGACCGCCGAATCGAATGCTTACGGCACATTCATGAACACCTTCGCCGACCGCCTGAACAAGCTCACCGGCGGCGAAATCCGGGTCAAGGTTCATTGCTGCTTCAAGATGGGCGGCGAGCAGGACATGTTCAAGAAGCTGCAGCTCGGAACGCTCGACGGCACCCTGATTGCCCAGAACAATGCCGGCCCGTTCTATCCCAAGATCGACCTGCTGGTCATGCCGTACATGCTGCAAAACCTCGACCATGCCCTCAAGGTGGTCGATGGCGATGTCGGCAAGCAGATCTGGGGCGCGATGCCGGAAGAGGCGGGCGTCCACCTGGTGAAGATCGTCCTGGTCTCCTTCCGGCACATCTACAACTCGAAACAGGCGATCAACAGCATCGAGGATTTCCGGCCGCTGAAATACCGGGTTCCCAAGAACGTCGTGATGGTCGACACCTACAAGGCATTCGGCTCCGACCCTGTCCCGATGGCCTGGTCGGAAACCCTGACGGCGGTGCAGACCGGAACGGTCGATGGCGGCGACCTCCCGCTCGACGTCATCTACACCCAGAAGTTCCACGAGGTCGCCAAGCATGTCGCATTGACAGGCCATTTTGCGCTGACGCCGCCGTTCTTCGTCAGCGCCAAGTTCATGGACAAGCTGAACGACGAGCAGAAGGACGCGCTCTACATGGCCGCCGATATCGCCGCGGAGGCGGCGCGGGCGCATCTGAGGATCGGCAACGAAGGGTTCACACAAAAGCTCGTGGAGTCCGGCGTGCAGATCACGACCCCGGACACCAAGCCCTTCATCGAGGCGGCCGCCGAGGTGCATGAGGCCTTCGCGGCCGAACGGGGTCCCGAATATGTCGAACTGATCGAGGCGATCAACGCCGTCGCCGACTAGGCGGACACTTCGGCAGCAAGCGGCCGCGGCGGGGCGAGAGGTTCATCGAGCCCGCCGCGGCCCTCGACTTCGGCCTGGATACCCGCTCTACTGCAGGCTGCATGCCCTCATTCAGCACAATCTTCGCGTTCCTCGAGCGGCGGTCCGAAGAAGTCATTGCGGGCGTCTGCGTCGTCGTCATGGCGTCGCTCGTCTTCTTCCAGGTCGTGATGCGCTACGTGTTCAGCGCGCCGACCTCCTGGTCGGACGAAATCGCCGTCTATGCGATGCTCTGGTCCGTCTATATTTCGGCCGCTTGGGCGGTGCGCGAACGCGCCCACATACGGGTGATGAACCTGATCAACCTTTTTCCGGACCGAATTGCGCTCGGCCTTGCCGTGCTGAGCGACCTGATGTGGTTCGTGTTCGCCGTATATCTGACCTGGCAGAGTTTCCTGCTGCATCTTTCGATGTGGGAGCTTCCCTTCGAATCGCCGGTCCTGGGAGTTGCCCAGAAGTGGCCGTATCTGTGCCTGGTCGTCGGCTTCGCCCTGATGACAGCCCGTCTCATCCAGGTCTATTACCATTGGGCCCGGGGCGGCATCCTGCCGACGGCGGTCCCCGAGGACGGGGCGGTTCTCCATGATTGAAGCGCTCTACATGTTCGGGACGCTGGTTGTCACCATCGCGTTCGGCATTCCGATCCCGATTGCGGTGGCGATGGCGACTCTGGTCGGCTACTTCCTGATCGACATTCCGGCCGTGGCGCTGGCTCAGGCCATGTACACAGGGGTCGAACCGTTCCCGCTCCTGACTGTGCCCCTGTTCGTATTTGCCGGCGCCCTGATGGAACGCGGCGGCCTCGCGCTCAGGATCGTGGCGATCGCCCAGTCGCTGATCGGCAACTACATGGGCAGTCTCGGCCTGGTGGCGGTGCTCGGCTGCACGTTCTTCGCCGCCCTTTCGGGCTCGGGTCCCGCGACGACGGCGGCGATCGGCGCCGTCATGATTCCGGCGATGGTCCGCGAGCGTTACGACCCGGCCTTCGGCGGCGCGATCGCCGCTTCCGGCGGCGCATTGGGAAGCCTTATTCCGCCGAGCAACCTGATGATCATCTACGGCGTGGTTTCGGACACTTCGATCCCGCGCATGTTCCTTGCCGGCGTCCTGCCGGGGCTGATCGCGAGCGCGTTGCTGCTGGTGGTCACATGGCTGATCGCGCGCCGGCGCGGCTATGGCGGGCAGACCGATCACAGTTTTGCATGGGCGCGCGTCGGGCGGGCCTGCTGGGACGGTAAATGGGCTATCGGCGCGCCTGTCCTGATCCTCGGGGGCATCTACAGCGGGGCCTTCACACCGACCGAAGCGGCTTCGGTCGCGGTGGTTTACGCCTTTGTCGTCGGTCAATTCGTGCACCGCGAACTGACCCGCGACGCGATCCTGTCCTGTCTGAAGACGACGGCGATGATCTCGGGCGCGGTCCTGATCATCGTCGGTCCGGCCAAGGCCTTCGGCGAATTGCTGAGCCTGATGGACGTGCCGTTCCTGATCGGCGAATTCCTGACCGGCTTCACGGACAGCAGCTTTGTTCTGCTCCTGGTCATCTCCGCGATCCTGATAATCACCGGCATGTTCCTCGAGTCGATTGCCCAGATTATCCTGCTGACCCCGCTGATGCTTCCCATCGCGGTTTCGCTCGGCATCGACCCGGTGGTGTTCGGAGTGATCATGGTGATCGCCTGCGAGATCGGTTTCCTCACGCCGCCGGTCGGAGCAAACCTGTTCGTTGCGACACGATTGACGAATTTGAGCATCGACAGGATTTCGGTGGCCGTGATCCCGTTTCTGCTCACCTATGTCGTCGTGATCGTCCTGATCGCACTGTTCCCGGACTTTGTGCTCTGGCTGCCGGACCTCGCCTTCGGACCGGGCGGATAGCATTGCTACCCTGACCTCTTTCCGGCGTTTGGAGCAGACGCGCCTGCCCCTCAGGGCGCGCCACCGTCCACGCGGATTACGGAGCCGGTGGTGAAGCCGCTCGCGTCGGAGGCGAGGTAGAGGGCGGCGGTGACGATCTCCTCCGGTTCGCCGCTGCGCCGGAGCGCGGCCTCTTCGTTGCGGCGGGTCTCATCGTCCCAGGCATGCGAGATGTCGGTGAGGAAGCGCCCCGGCATGATTCCGTTGACGCGCACCTTCGGGGCATATTCGCGGGCAAAGGCCTCCGTCACCGCATTCAGCGCCGCCTTGGCGCCGGCATAGGGCGCGAGCT
>MPNF01000334.1 GCA_002238885.1 Alphaproteobacteria bacterium bin95
CATAGGGTGCGAGGCCGGCCAAGGCGGCGGCCTCGGCGGGCGTGGCGGAGCCGAGTTCCGGCAGTTCGGCGCACAGGCTGGCGGCGGTCAGCGGGCCGCAGCCCGGGACGGAGCGGATGATCTCGCTACGTCGGCGCAGGGCCGAGTCGGCCTGGATGCCGACCTCAATGGCGTCGTCGACCGCCTGGACCTTGGCATGTTATGTACGGCCGTACATAAGAGTCCTTATGTAGGGCACATTGTTATGTTGGGTAGAATGCAGAAGCTGCTGTCAATAAGCCAGCTGCCCCGAAATTACACAACATAATATTTGTCCTTCATATTGCCTTCAGCTGCTCAAGCAGGCCACCTCTCGTCTTCCATCGCGGTTCATCCCCGGCATCGTCAGGACTGGTGGATTTCATCGCCTCTTCCTTCGCCTTAAGGTCGACTTCGGCGTAGATGTTGGTGGTTTCGAGCGACACGTGGCCGAGCCAGGCCCGAATGGTATTGATATCGACGCCGGAACGAAGCAAGTGGCAGGCGCAGCTGTGCCGCAGGACATGTGGCGTGATCTTTTGCCCTTCGAGAGTCGGCACACGGGCTGCGGCACGCTCCACCAGCTCGATGAGGCCATGCCGGGTATAGGGTTTGCGATGTCGGCTCCAAAAGACGCTCCGGCAGCCGGGCGGGCGGTCCCCGGAGAGAGCGGCGAGCGCCTTCGCGGTTCTCGTCCAAATCGGCGTGATGCGAAGCTTGCCTCCCTTGCCATGGATCGTTGCCCGTGCGCTTTCGCCCGTGCGTTCCGGCAGATGCAGATCCTCTACCTGCAATCCCGCCGCCTCGGTGGCTCTCGCTCCCGAGTTGTAGAAAAAAAGCAACAGGGCATACTCCACGCGCCCGGCTACGGATCGCCTGTCCGACCCCGCGATCATGGCTTCCATATCTTCCGTCGACAGCCAGGCGATCCGGGGTCGCACCGTTTTCTTGAGTGGAATGGCGCGGATGCTGCCCGCCCATTCGACAAGTGCGGCGTCGCGCACCGAGACATAGCGGGCGAAGGACCGGATTGTCGAAAGGCGCTGGTTCCGGGTCTGCACGGAGCAGCCCCGCTCTGTTTCCAAATGGCCGAGAAAGGCTGTCACGCGTTCGGCGGACAGATCTTCGACCTTGAGGCGTTCCACTGGCTGGCCGCAGCGGCTGGCCACAAAGGGCAACAGCAGCGTCAGGCAGTCACGATAACTCTTCCGTGTATTGACGGCCAGATTGCGCTCGGTCGGAAGATACTCGATGAGGAAACGCTTGATCCACGAGCCGAGCACAGTGTTGCGTTCAGGCATGGTTTGGACTCCCTTTCTCTTGCTGCCCGGCATCCGGGCTGCGGTTTTGTTCGTTGTAGCGCTCGAACCGGCGGCTGGCCTCGTCGAGCAATTCCGGGGTCATCGATATATAGACCTGCGTCGCCGCCACGCTGCCGTGACCGAGATAGGTCGAAAGCGCCGGCAGGAGCGTTTGAACGTCGGCTCCCTCGCGATGCCACAAGGTCATCCGGTGGGTGGCGAATGAGTGCCTCAGCGAATGCAGGCAAGGCGCCCGGCAGCCGGGCTTGATGTTGCTGATCCCGGCTGCCCGCAGCGTCGTCTGAAAGGCGTGACGTACGATGGCCTTCTTCAGCGGCGACCCGTCGCGGCAGGCGAGGAAGGCGGATGCCGTTCCCTCGCGGAAGGGGCGCTGTGCCCGGGTGGCGGTGTACCGGCGAAGCACACCGGCAAGGTCAGCGCCCACCGGTACGAGCCGGCTCTTGTAAAATTTCGAATCGTGCACCGCGAGCACCGCGGAGTCCAGGTCCACGTCCGCCACGGTCAGTCGCCGTGCTTCCCCAGAGCGCAGCCCGGCACCGTAGAGCAGGAGCAAGAAGGTCCGGAAGGTCTCGGCATCGAGCTTCGGGCAACGCCCGCGCCCGCTGCCTGCCGCCTTGAAAAGACAACGCAATTCCTCGCGGGTGAAGATGAAGGACGGCGCTACTTCCGGTGGCCGCGGCTCCGCCTCGCGCGACGGCATGGGAATGCGGCTCACATGGCTCCGGCTCAGTGCGAAGCTGTAGAATCCGGCCAGCGTTCCATATTTCACGGAACGGGTTCTCGTGAGCGTCCCCTTGCCGGCAAGAAAGCGGCGGACTTCATCCTCACCCACCGTGTCACAGCTCCTGTCCTCCCCGGTCTGACGGCAAAACGTATCGAGGGCTTGCGCGCTGGAGCGGAACTTCGCGCCGTGCTGGCGCTGCCACGCAACGTAGCGGTCGACGGATTCACGCAGTGTCATGGAGCAGCTCCTTCAGGCCGATGTCGGCGACCGGGCGCAGCGAGGCGAGATCGATGGTTGCGTATGCGGCTGTCGCGCTCGGGCTGGAATGGCCCAGGAAATCGCCAACGGTCTTCAGTCCGCAGCCCTCGTCGACCAGCCGCTGTGCTGCCGCATGACGCAGTGCATGGGCGCCCAGGCGCTTGCCGGTAATGCCAAGGCGGTTCGCGCGGCTACGGACGATCATCCCGATCGCGCCGCTCTGCAGAGGTCGGAACGGGGCCTGCAGCGTCAGGAACAAAGCCCGCTCCCGTCCCGCATCCGGGCGCACCTTGAGCAGATAGTCCATCAACGCGTTGCCAATGGAAGGGGTCAGCGGGAAAGTATCGGTGCGGCCGGTCTTGGGCCGGAAGACGCGCAGCAGGTCCCGGTCCCAGTCGATGTCCTCGACGCGCAGAGCGCCAACCTCGCCAGCCCTGAGCCCGCAGGTTGCAAGGATCATCAGCACGGCACGATCGCGACAGTCTGCCGGAGTCGAACCTTCGGTCGTGGCGAGCAGCTTCTCGACTTCGTCCCGATCGAACCCCTTGGGAACCGGTCGGTCGGGATAGGCCAGTGGCGGCATGATGCACCCGGCGATGCCCGGCCGGCACCAGTTCCGCGTTTCAGCGAAACGGAAAAAGCTCCGCAGACACCCGGCTGCTGCACGCGCGGAAGTGCGGCGAAGGCCTCCGGCGGCAATCCGCTCGGCAAGGTATGCGTCAACATCACCGATCGTGATGTCGGCGAGCATCAGATTCCGGGGTGCTGCCCAAGCGAAGAGACGGTCGCTCTCGTAACAGCAGTTGCTGACGGTCGCTTCAGACAGCCCCCGATCGTCCCGCATCCACGCCGCGAAAGCCTCCACCTGTCGGGCGTGCGGATGAGCGTCGCGAAGAGGTTCATCCAGCCAGCCAAGGAAACGCAGCCAGCGAAAGGCATGGCGTCGAAAATTCGCCGCAGAGACTGCGGGAACGTTCCGGCACCACCCCTGAACAGCCCCCTCCAGAGTCGCCAAACGGATCGGAATGTCCGCATCAGGCAGATTCAGCAGCTCCATGAGAACAAGCTGGACGCGCGCGACGCGGCGTGCGATCTCATCGACCGCACCTGAGGCGACCACGGAGCGCAAATATCGCTCCCGATCCTCCAACAGGGGCGCAAGTTGATATTTCGCGATCGTTACAGGGTCCTTGTATAGATCCTCGAACATGTTTCATCTCCTGAAGGCATGGAGATGACACCATGTCAGACAATCCAAACCACAAATATTATGTCGTGTAATATCGTGGATAAAGGCTTATTGACAGCAGATTCAGCATGCTACCTAACATAACAATGTGCCCTACATAAGGCGTCAAAGGCTTCCAGCAGGGGAGCGAGCAGGCTGGCGGCCGCGTCGCCGGTCTCGGCGGCGTGCTTGCGCAAGGCGTCGCGCTGCTCGACGAGCTTGCGCCGGAGCGCGAGCAGATCGGCCAGTGCCCGCTGGGCCTCCGGCTTGGGCGCGGCACACTCGATGCCATCGAGGCGGGCGTAGCGGGCGAGCATGGCGGCGTCGATGCGGTCGCTCTTGGCTTGCTCGCCCAGGGAGCGGGCGAAGTTGCGCATGCGCTGTGGGTTGGCGAGCACGACCTTCACGCCGTCGTCGCAGAGGCATTGATGGAGTGCGCGGTGGTAGCGGCCGGTCGGTTCCACGGCGACGCGCCGGGCACGGAGCTCGCGGAGCCAGTCGCGCAGGGTGCGGCGCCCGTCGGGGGTGTTGGCAAAGCGGCGCTCGAGTTTGCCGGGATCGACGAAGACGTCGAGCCCGTACTTGCCGACGTCAATACCGGCGACGGAGTCGGCGGAAGGTGGTGGGGCAGGTGTCATGGGTTGCTTGGTATCCTTTCGACTGGCCAGGGGGATTCCCGGGAACCTCTACTTTTGGAATGCGGGTCAGG
>MPNF01000335.1 GCA_002238885.1 Alphaproteobacteria bacterium bin95
GTGCCGCTGTCGAAATGCGCGGAGCGGATGCGCGTGTTCAGCTCGATGTCGCGGCGCAGGTCGAACCGGTCCGCGACATGGTTCACATAGGACAGGATCGCCGGCTGGGTTCCGTAGCGCTCGGGCCAGCGCCATTCCTGCTGCAGGTCGTTCGAGAAGGAATAGGAATACTCCATGCTTTCGACATCGCAGCGGCAGCCGGGATAGCGGTTCCAGTACCAGGTGCCGCCGATTCCGTCGGCGGCCTCGAAGGCGCGCACCCGGAAGCCGGACTTCCGCAGCCGGTGGATCGCATACAGGCCGCCGACGCCCGCACCGACGATCGCGACATCCAGGTCTTTACCGTTCATTCCGCTTCGCCTCGCCTGTCCGCCACCGGGGCGGTCGGCCGAAAACGCGCCGCAGGCGGACCCCCTTACAGGAAATTCAGAAACTGGCGCGCCCGGGAAGACTCGAACTCCCAACCTCCTGATCCGTAGTCAGACGCTCTATCCAATTGAGCTACGGGCGCCGATAGAAGGGGCGGACATTAACGCCGGTCCGCCGGGGATGCAACTCTCTCCGGAACGCGCCCCGGCTTGGGGATAACCCGTTGTCAGGAGCCGCGATAACGCGCTACTGTCCTGCAATGGGCGGACATTCGGTGGTGTTTCAGGGCGGAACAATTATGCGTAAACGGATAAGCGCGAGCGCCCTCCTTCTTGGCGGGCTTTTGGCTGTTGCAGGGTGCGTGAAACCGGAAACCGGCCTGCCTCCCGGCTCGACCCGCGTGGAGGTCCCGGCGACGCCCGCAGCAGTTGCGGTCCGGGAAGCGCCGGCGCCGGCCGCCGCGCAGGCAGCTGCCACGCCCGCGCCGCAGGGTGGGGAGAGCTTCGTCGTACGCAAGGTCCGCCAGCTCGCCGGCGAGGCGGATGCGCTGGCGGGCGTGCTGGAAGGACTGGAGAAGGCGCATGCGGACCTGAGGGACGGGGCCCGGCAGCGCGCCGAAGGCTATCACGGGCGTGTCGCCGCCATCGAAGCGCGGCTCAAGATCGGGACGACGCGGGCCAATCCAAGGCTGCGGGCGGAGTGGAATGTCGCCCAGTCGATGCTGGCGGCGCTCGACCGCGATGTCGGGTCCTGGGATGTGTTGCGGACGCGCGCCGCGGAAGCCGATTCCAGGGCTGCGTTCCTCAACGACTCGGTGCTGAATGCGTTCGAGCTTTCCGGCGCGGTCGAGGAAGACCACCGCGCGCTGCACGCTATCGGCGACCGGGCGGCGCACATGACGGTGACCGTGACCCGCCTTCTGGACGAGGTCGCCGCTTCCTCGGAGCGGCAAAGCCGGCTGGTGACGGCCGAACGGCGCGAACTGGCGCTGCTGGCCGAGGCGATCGACGCCGGCAGCCTCGACGACGGCGTGGCGAGCGGCCCTTATTCCGCACGGGCTGCGGAAGAACGGCCACTTGCGGTCGTCCGCTTCGACGATCCGAACGTCGCCTATGAGGAAGCCTTGTCGGCAGCGGTGCAGCAGGTGATCGAGCGCCGGCCGGGATCGACCTTCGAGGTCGTCGGCATCTCGCCGGGCGGAAGCATGGCTGCGGCTGCGGACTATGCCGACAGGATCCACAGGAGCCTGCGCCGCATGGGCGTCGCGGCGTCCAGGCTCAGGATTGCGACACGCGCGGACAGCGACGTGAGCGTGGAGGAAGTCCGCCTCTACGTGCGCTAGCCCGCGGGCTCACACCCCGCCCCAGATTTCCTCGGCAAGCGTCACCGCCAGTTCGAGCTTCCGCCGCTGGTCGTCATAGCTGATCCTGTTGCCGTGTTCGGTCGAGGCGAACCCGCATTGCGGCGCGATACCGAGCTGGTCGAGATCGGCGTATCTGGATGCCTCGTCGAACTTCCGCTTGAGGTCGTCGACGCTCTCGAGCTCCGGCGTCTTGGTAGTGATGAAGCCCGGCAGGACGCGCTGATGGCCCTTGGCAAGCAGACCGAGCGGCTCCAGCCCGCCGGCGCGCTCGGTGTCGTATTCCATAAAGAAGATATCGACCCCGGTCCTGTTGAACACCGCATCGGCTGCAGGATCGTAGGCGCCTTCCGCCGCATGGGTGGACTGGAAATTGCCGCGGCAAAGATGCATCGCAACGGTCAAGTCGTCCGGACGGTCCTTGATCGCCTCGTTCATCATCCAGGCGTAGCGGTCGATCAGCCGGTCCGGGTCGTAGCCTTGCTGCTGCTTCTCCGCGCGGTGCTTCGGGTCGCAGAGATAGGCGAAGAAGATGTCGTCGAGCTGGATATAGCGGCAGCCGGCGGCGTAGAACGCCGCGACGGCCTTCCGGTAGGTGGCCGCGATGTCTGCGAACAGCAGGTCGATATCCCTGTATTCCGGCACGTGAATGTCTTCCGGCCCGAGCCGGAAATGGCAGCAGCTCGGGCCGGGAATCGAGATCTTGGGCGCCACGGTCGTGTTGGCGGCCACGAACCTGAAGTGGTCGAGCATCGGGTGATCGTCGGGGAAGTCGAGCCTGGCCGTGATCGTCGGGTAGAGCGGCGGCAGGCGCACGCCGGCGAACTGGACGCCCAGCTCGCGCATCTCGAACTCGAACCCGGTCAGCATCTCCATGAAGTCGTAATGCCAGAACAGGCGGCGGTACTCGCCGTCGGTAACCGCCTTGAGCCCGATATCCTCCTGCATGCGAATGGCTTCGGCGATCGCCTCGTCCTCGATCGCGCGCAGCTCCTCGGCCGGCATGGTCTTCTCGTCGAGGCACTTGCGGCGCGCCTCAAGGACCTTGGCCGGGCGCAGCAGGCTGCCGACATGGTCGGCGCGATAGGGCGGTCGCCGGCTGCTCATGGCATCTCTCCGCGTGCGTCGGTTCCGGACCCGGCGAGCAGACGCTGGAGCAGGTCCTCGTCCAGGCCCGCTTCGCGCAGCACTTCCTCGCTGTGCTGCCCCGGAAGGGCCGGCGGCCGGTCGATGGCGCCGGAGCCGTGCGCCAGCCGAAACCCGGACCCGACCAGCTGCATAGGCCCCCAGGGCCCTTCGACTTCCTGAAGAACATCGCGATGGGCGAGCTGGCGGTGGGCGACCGCTTCGGCAATGCTGCGAATGCGCGCCGAGGGCGCGCCGGCTTCCTCCAGACGGTCTTCCCAGACTTCCGCGCCGCCGTCCGAAAAGGCCGCCTCGATGATTTCGCGCAACTCATCGGCATGGGCCGTGCGCGCGTCCCAGTCGGCGAAACGCGGATCTTCCAGCAGGTCTTCGCGTCCGAGCGCCGCGCAGAGCGCCCGGAACTGCTTCTCGTTGTTGACCGCGAGGAGGAGATGGCCGCCGCCTGCGTTGAACAGGTTGGCGGTCGGCTTGCGGCTTACCGCCTGGTTGCCGTACTGGCCCTGCAAATGGCCGGCGACCAGATATTCCACCACGGCGGGTGACATGAAAGAAAGCGCGGCGTCGAGCATGGCGACATCGACCATCTGCCCCTTGCCGGTATGGCTGCGCTGGAAGAGCGCGCTCGCCACGGCGAAGGCGGCGGTCATGCCGCCGATCGCATCGCACACCGCAAAGCCCGCCCTGACCGGCCCGCTTTCCGCATGTCCGGTCACGGACATGATGCCGGAGGTGGCCTGGATTCTGCCGTCATAGGCCGCCGTTTCGCGGTCGGGCCCGTTCTGCCCGAAGCCGGAAACGGCGCAATAGATGAGCCGGGGATTGATCTCCGAAAGCGCCTCGTAGCCGAGGCCGAGCCGGTCCATGACGCCCGGCCGGAAGTTCTCCATCACCACATCGGCGCTCTTCGCCATGTGCCGGAGCGCGGCGACGGCGTCGGGGTCCTTCAGGTCGAGCGCAAGATTGCGCTTGTTGGCATTGGCTGAGGCCCACATCGGCGCCATCGCCCGATCCGCCCACAGCTTCGAGGGCGGGGAGAAGCGCATGTCCTCGCCGCCCGGGCGCTCGATCTTGACGACGTCCGCGCCGAGCAGCGCCAACTGGTAGCTGCCGAACGGCCCGGCGAACACCTGGGTGAAGTCCAGGACGCGGATACCGGAAAACGGCCTTGTCATGTTGCGGGTCCTTCCTCGCGCGCTATGCTCGCGCCACCATAAAGCCGAAAGGGGACGATAACGCCATGGGCGCGCTCGACGGGGTCAGGATCGTGGAATTCGCCGGCATCGGGCCGGGTCCGTTTTGCAGCATGCTGCTTGCGGATATGGGCGCGGACGTGCTGCGCGTGGACCGGGCTGCGAATGTCGGCAAGGAAGCCGAGCACCCCAA
>MPNF01000336.1 GCA_002238885.1 Alphaproteobacteria bacterium bin95
CGCGCAGCTTGTCGGCATAGTCCCGGCCCAGCGCCCGGTGGACGGCGGCATCGCGGAACAGGCTGCCCGCGAGGTCGGGCCGCTCCTCCTTCAAGTGCTGCTCGATGATCCGGGCATAGATCGTGCCGACCGCGGTTTGCGGCTTCTGCAGGGGCTTTGCGACGAACAACGGCGTGGGCCGGCGCACCGGCGGGTGTTTTTCCGGAGGCGGCGGCAACATGCCGGGCGGGCGCCGCTTGAGCGCCAGGCGCGACACCCGATGCGCGCCCGGATGGTCGCTGTAAGCCTCCAGCCAGGCCCGCAGTTCCTCATAGGGCGTGATGTAGTCGTGGGAGACGACATAGCGCTGGTAAAGCACATGGCCCATCAGCCGGGTGTCGTCGAGTTCGCGCGCGAGCGCGTCGGCTTCATCCCAGCGGTTCTCCGCCTCCAGCACGAAGAGGCGCTCGTAACGATCGACATCGGCCGCGGAAAGGATCCGGAGGTCGGCAGCCCCTGCGGCACCGCTCCAGACCGTCAGCATCGCCAGCGCCAGGGCCCTCACGAACGGGCGGTCTCCAGCCGGGCCTTGACGGCCAACAGGTCGCGCCAGGCCTCGCGCTTGCGCGCGGGCGAGCGCAGCAGAAAGGCCGGGTGAAAGGTCGGCATGACATCGACCGGCCCGTCCGCGGCGGCCAAACGCTGCCAGCGCCCGCGCAGGCGCATGATGCCCTCCGTCGTCCCGAGCAGCGTCTTGGCGGCCGCGCCGCCTGCCAGCATCAGCACCTCGGGCGCCACCAGCGCGATCTGCCGGTCGACGAACGGCCGGCAGGCTTCCACCTCCTCCGCCGAAGGCGTGCGGTTGCCCGGCGGACGCCAGTAAACGGTGTTGGCGATATAGACCTCCTCACGCCGGAAACCGATTGCGGCCAGCATCCGCTCCAGCAGCCGCCCGCTCGGCCCGACGAAAGGACGGCCCTGCCGGTCTTCGTCGGCGCCCGGCGCTTCGCCGACAATCATCAGGCGGGCGCCGGCGGGCCCTTCGCCGAACACCGTGTTGGTCGCCGTTTTCTTCAATGCGCAACCGTCGAAGGCAAGCAGGAGCCCGCGAAGCGCATCCAGATCGGCTGTCCGTGCAACATCCCCTGACGAGGCCTCCACCGCTGCCACGGGATGTGCGGCAACCGGCGCCGCCCTGCGTGCAGGGGGCGGGGCAGCCGGCGCCTTGCGTTCCGGCGGCGGGGCGAACCGGTCCGCCGGTTCGAAGCCGACAACCTCGTCCACACCGGCCGCCAATTGCCACTCCAACGCCGCGAGCAATGGTTCCCGTTCGGTCATGGCGCAGCCACAAAGTGTAGCCTATGTTAGCGCAAAGTGCGCGCCGAATTGATGAGGGCGGGGGCATGGAACGGGAGAGCATGGAGTTCGACGTCGTTATCGTCGGCGGGGGCCCGGCCGGGCTGGCGGCGGCGATACGGCTGAAACAGCTGGCGGCCGAAGCCGATTCCGAGGTTTCCGTATGCGTGATCGAGAAGGGATCCGAGATCGGCGCCCATATCCTGTCCGGCGCCGTTCTCGACCCGCGCGCGCTCAACGAATTGCTGCCCGACTGGCAGGAGCGGGGCGCCCCGCTGGACACCCCCGTGACCGAAGACCGGTTCTTTCTCCTGGGCGAGAAGAGCGCCTTCCGGGTGCCCGGGCCGTTCCTGCCCCCGTCGCTGCGCAACCACGGCAACCATATCGTCAGCCTCGGCAATGTCTGCCGCTGGCTGGGCGAGCAGGCCGAGGCGCTGGAGGTGGAGATCTATCCGGGCTTCGCCGCCGCCGAGGTGCTGTACCGGGAAGACGGCGCGGTTGCCGGTGTGGCAACGGGCGATATGGGTATCGGGCGCGACGGCGAACCCAAGGCTACGCATGAGCCCGGCATCGAGCTGCGCGCCAGATACACGCTGTTCGCCGAAGGCTGCCGGGGCTCGCTCGGCAAGCAGCTCATGGACCGCTTCGACCTCCGGCGCGACTGCCAGCCCCAGACCTACGGCATCGGCCTCAAGGAACTCTGGGACGTCGATCCCGCGATCCACGAGCCGGGCCTCGTGGTCCACACTGCCGGCTGGCCGATGGACCGGCGCACCTATGGCGGTTCCTTCCTCTACCACCTGGCCGGCGGGCAGGTGGCGGTCGGGTTCGTCATCGCGCTCGACTATAGGAATCCATGGCTCAGCCCATTCGACGAGTTCCAGCGCTACAAGACCCATCCGAAGATCCGCCCCTTCTTCGAAGGCGGGCAGCGCGTCGCCTACGGGGCCCGGGCCGTCAATGAGGGGGGAATGCAGGCACTGCCGAAACTGGTGTTTCCCGGCGGCGCGCTGATCGGCTGCGAGGCCGGATTCCTGAACGTGCCGCGCATCAAGGGCAGCCACGGCGCCATGAAGACCGGCATGCTGGCCGCCGAGGCGGCATTCCGGCGGCTGTCGGAAGGCTCGGAAGGAGGCGACGAGCTGACGGCCTATCCGGAAGCCTTCCGCTCGTCCTGGCTGCACGACGAACTCCACCGGGCGCGCAATGTCCGCCCCGCGTTCCGCTGGGGCCTGGCGGCCGGAATGCTCCATGCCGGCATCGACCAGGTGCTGTTGCGCGGCCGGGCTCCCTGGACGCTCCGCCACCATGGCGCGGACCATGCGGCCACAGCCGGCCGGGACGACTGCAAGGCGATCGACTATCCGAGGCCGGACGGAATCGTGTCCTTCGACAAGCCGTCCTCGGTCTATCTTTCCGGCACCAACCACGAGGAAGACCAGCCGGTCCATCTGGTGCTCAAGGACGCCGACGCGCCGATCCGGGTCAATCTCGCGGAGTTCGACGCGCCGGAACAACGTTACTGCCCGGCGGGGGTTTATGAAATTGTCGAGGACAGCGGCGAGCCGCGTCTCCAGATCAATGCCCAGAACTGTGTCCACTGCAAGACCTGCGACATCAAGGATCCGACCCAGAACATCGTCTGGGCGGTGCCCGAAGGCGGTGGCGGGCCCAATTATCCGAACATGTGAGACCCGTTGGATGCGCGCTTTCCTTCTGGCATTCGCGCTCCTGCTTTCGGCCGCCTGCCGTCCGCACGCTGCGCCTGCCCTGACCGACTGGCTCGCGGCGGGCTATGCCGAGCGACAGTTTGATGTCGCCGCCGCCGTCGATTTCTACCGGCGCGCGCTAGAAGCCGACCCGGACAATCTCAGTGTGCAGGGCCGCCTGTTGCGGATGCGTACCGCGGCGGGCGATGCCGAGGCCAGTCTGGCTCTTGCCCGGCGGATGGACGAAATGCTCCCGGTCGACGGCCTCACCGGAGAGAAGGCGCTGGACAGCGCCCTGGTCGCACTGCGTCTCGCGGTGAACGACATGCGCCGGGCAAACTGGGCGGCGGCGGCGGAACGGCTCGAAGGAAAGACGGCCGATTCCCTGCCCAAGGCGGTCAAGCTGCTCATCCTTGCCTGGCTGCGCCACGCGACGGGCGACGCCGGCGGCGTGGAAGACATGCTTTCGAAGGCCGAAAAACTTCGCGGCTCCGGCCGCTGGGCCAGGCTGCACCGCGCCCTTCTCCTGCATGCCGACGGACGGACGGAAGAGGCCCGCAGCGCCTTCGAGCGTCTGCGCCAGACAGGCGCCGGAAGGCGCGGCGCACTCGCCGAGGCGGCGTTCCTGACGGCCGCAGCCGACGCGGAGGCTGCCAAGGAGCAAGTGCGGCGCTACCGCTTCCTGGGCGGCTTGCTGCCTTCTACGGCTCCGGCGGGCCTCGAGCCGCTCGCCTCCACGCCGACCGAAGGCGTTGCCGAAGTGCTTTACGGCATCGCGGAGGCGTTCCACCGCCGCAATGTCGCTATAGCCCTGATCTATGCCCGGCTCGCGGTCATGCTGGAACCGGACCATCATGCCGCACTGGTGCTGGCCGGCGAGTTTCTCGCCGACCGGGACAGGTTCGACGAAGCCATCGCGGCCTACCGGTCGGTGCCGGCGGACTCGATCTGGCGGTTGACCGCGCAGGTCGGCCGGGCCGCGGTCCATGCCTCCCAGGACCGAGTCGACGAAGCCGCCGCGCTTCTGGAAGCGGAGGCCGCAGCCCACCCCGACGACCCCTTCGCGCTCGGCGAACTCGGCCGCCTGCTGCGCGGCCAGCAGAAGTTCGAGGAAGCCTTCAGCGCTTATGACCGCGGGATCGCCCGGATCGAGGAGCAGGCCGGCGCCGAGCATTGGAGGCTCTATTACGG
>MPNF01000337.1 GCA_002238885.1 Alphaproteobacteria bacterium bin95
AGCATGCCCGCATCCTGGAAGACAACGACTTCTTCGAGTTCAAGATAAGCGTCAAGGCATCCGACATCTTCCTGGCGACGGCGGCCTATCACGGACTTGCGGAAGCCTGCGACTATCCCCTGCATGTGGGCATTACCGAGGCGGGCGGCCTGCGCACCGGGACGGTCAAGTCGGCCATCGGGCTTGGCTCGCTGCTGTGGGCGGGGATCGGGGATACCGTGCGGGTGTCGCTGTCGGCAGATCCGGACGAGGAGGTTCGCGCCGGATTCGAAATCCTCAAGGCCCTCGGCCTGCGCCACCGCGGCGTCAATATCGTGTCCTGCCCGTCCTGCGCCCGGCAGCAGTTCGAGGTCATCGAGACGGTGTCGGTGCTGGAAGAGAGGCTGGCCCATATCACAACGCCAATGACGGTTTCGGTTATCGGCTGCGTCGTCAACGGTCCGGGCGAGGCGCGCGAAACCGATATCGGCATCACCGGCGGCGGCAAGGGCACGCACATGGTCTATGTGGCCGGCCTGCCGCATCACCGTATCCAGAACACCGATATCGTGGACCACCTCGTCGGGCTCATCGAGGAAAAGGCCCGGGAAATCGAAGCCGAGCAGGCGCAAGAGGCGGCCTGATGGCGAAGCTTCGTGCCGTTCGCGGCACCCAGGACCTGCTACCCGAAGCGTGGGCGCGCCACTGCCATGTCGAGGAAACGGCGCGGCGCATAACAGGCCTGTTCAACTATCGCAGCGTAGCGACACCCGTCTTCGAGTTCACGGAGGTGTTTGCGCGCACGCTCGGCGAAACATCCGATGTCGTCACCAAGGAGATGTACACCTTCGCCGACAAGGGCGGCGACAGCCTGACGCTTCGCCCGGAGAACACGGCAGGCGTGGCGCGGGCGTTCATCTCCGGCAATCTCCAGCAGCAATTGCCGCTCAAGTATTTCTACAGCGGGCCGATGTTCCGCCATGAGCGCCCGCAAAAGGGACGGCTGCGCCAGTTCCACCAGATCGGCATCGAAGTGCTGGGAGTCGCGGGGCCTGCCGCGGATATCGAGGTCATCCAGGCGGGGGCGCATGTGCTCGATGCGCTCGGGGTTCGGGACCTGACCCGCCTGGAGCTGAACACGCTCGGCGATCCGGACAGCCGGACGGCGTATCGCGAGGCGCTGGTCGCGTATTACGCCCGCCGCGAATCGGAGCTTTCGGAGGAGGGGCGGAGCCGCCTGCAGCGCAATCCGCTGCGACTGCTCGATTCGAAGGATGAGCGCGACAAGGCCGTTTCCGCCGATGCGCCTGGCTACGACGACTACCTGAACGGGCAGTCCACGGATTTCTTCGCCGAGGTCTGCGAAGGGCTGGATGCGCTCGGCATTGCCTATGTCCGCAATCCGCGCCTCGTGCGGGGGCTCGACTATTACGGGCATACGGCCTTCGAGTTCACCACCGACGCCCTCGGCGCCCAGGGCGCGGTTATTGCGGGCGGGCGGTATGACGGCCTGGTCGCCACGATGGGCGGCCCGCCGACGCCGGGCATCGGCTGGGCCGGCGGTATCGAGCGGCTGGCGATGTTGACGACCGACTATCCGGAAGCATCCCCGGTCGTTTCGCTCGTGCCGGTCGGGCCAGCGGCTGAAAAGCAGGCGTTGCCGCTTGCCGATTCGCTGCGGCGGGCCGGGATAGCCGTCGATCTGGGCTTGTCCGGGAACCTCAAGCGTCGCATGCAGCAGGCGAACCGGATCGGCGCCCGGGCGGCGGTATTGCTGGGCGAGGACGAACTTGCCAAAGCTGTTGCGACCGTGCGCGACATGGAGAGCGGGGAGCAGCGCGAAGTCCCGATTGACCGGCTGGCGGCTGCGCTGGCTCCATGAGCCTCGACGACAAGCTCGACGCCATTCTCGCCCGCCATGCGGAGGTCGGCGCGCGCCTCTCGACGGGCGAGGTGCCTTCCAGCGAGCTTGCGGCCCTGTCGAAGGAATATTCCGACCTTTCGACCGTCGCGGCCGCGATCGGGTTGCGCCGGGAGCTGGAGCGCGAGGCGGCCGACCTCGAGGTAATGCTGGAAGACGACGAGCTCGGCGAGCTGGCGGCTTCGGAACTGCCGGAGCTGCGCGACCGGCTGGCGGAGGCCGAACGCGCGCTCCAAGTGCTGTTGCTGCCCCGCGACGAGGCCGATGAGCGCAGCGCCATTGTCGAAGTGCGCGCGGGTACCGGCGGTGACGAGGCGGCACTCTTCGCCGGCAATCTGCTGGCAATGTATCGCCGCTATGCTGAGATGCGCCGTTGGAAGGTGGAGATGTTGTCGCTCTCGCAAACGCCGCTCGGCGGCTGCAAGGAAGCGGTGATGTCCGTTGCAGGAAAGGACGTGTTCGCGCGACTGAAATTCGAATCCGGCACGCATCGCGTCCAGCGGGTGCCGGAGACGGAGAGCCAGGGCCGCATCCACACTTCCGCCGCCACGGTGGCGGTGCTGCCGGAGGCCGAGGAGGTCGATGTCAGCATCGACGAAAAGGACTTGAAAATTGACACCTACCGGGCCCAGGGCGCCGGCGGGCAGCATGTCAACACGACCGATTCGGCCGTGCGGATCACTCACCTGCCGACCGGCATCGTCGTGCAGCAGCAGGACGAGAAGTCCCAGCACAAGAACCGCGCCCGGGCGATGAAGGTGCTGCGCGCCCGCCTCTACGAGCATGAGCGCGCCCAGGCCGAGGCCGAGCGGGCGGCGGAGCGGCGCAGCCAGGTCGGCACGGGCGACCGCTCGCAACGCATCCGCACATATAATTTCCCGCAGGGGCGCGTGACCGACCACCGCATCAACCTCACGCTCTACAAGCTCGAACGGGTCATCCAGGGCGAGCTGGACGAGCTGATAGAAGCGCTTGCGGCCGAGGACGAGGCGGCCCGCATTGCGCAATTGTCGTGAGCGTTGCGCCCGCGGAAGGCCGCGTCCGGCTGGCGGCGTTGGCGGAACGGCTGGCAGCGGCAGGAATCGCCGAGCCCCGGCGCGAGTTGCGGTTGCTCCAGATCGAGGTGGGCGGCGCAAGCTCGCTCGCGGATTGGCTCGACAGTCCGCATCCCGGCCTGGAAGCTCTGACGGCCCGCCGGGCGGCCCGCGAACCCCTCTCCCGCATCGTTGGCCGGCGGGAGTTCTGGAGCCGCGACTTCCTGCTGACGCCGGAGGTCCTCGACCCCCGCCCCGACAGCGAGACGGTGATCGAGGCGGCGCTGGCGGCCATGCCGTCCTTTCGCACCGTGCTGGACCTCGGCACGGGTAGCGGCTGCCTGCTGGCGGCGTTGCTGGCCGAGCGGCCGGCGGCGCAGGGGCTCGGCATCGACCGTTCGCTCGGCGCCTGCCGGGCGGCGCGCCGGAACCTGGCGGTCCTGCCGGCCGCGGTCGCGGCGGGAGACTGGGGGCGCGCGGTCGGGGGGCGGTTCGACCTCGTGGTCTCGAACCCGCCCTATATCCCGAGTGCCGAAATCGCGGGGCTCATGCCGGAAGTCCGGAACCATGATCCCCGGCTTGCGCTGGACGGCGGTGCAGATGGATTCGACGCTTACCGCGCCATTCTGGGGGACCTCCCGCGCTTGTTGTCTCCCGGTGGGATCGCCGTGCTGGAGCTGGGTTTCGGGCAGGCCGAAGCCGTTGCCGCGCTCGCCGAAGGCGTCGGTCTTCGCATCGAGGAAATCCGCCCCGACCTCGGCGGGATTCCCCGTGCCATGGTCCTCCGATCGCAGCTATGATCGGATGACGATGGATTTCTCGCTTTCCGAAGAGCAACGCGCATTTCAGGACGCCGCCCGCCGGTTCGCCGAGGATGTGTTCGCGCCCAATGCCGCGCGCTGGGATGCGGAATGCATCTTTCCGAAGGCCGAATTGCGCGAGGCCGCGGCGCTCGGCTTCGGCGGGCTCTATGTGCACGAGGATGTTGGCGGCTCGGGCCTCGCGCGCACGGACGCCGCCGTGGTGTTCGAGGAGTTGGCGGCAGGCTGCACCTCCACCGCGGCCTATATCTCGATCCACAACATGGCCGCCTGGATGATCGACCGCTTCGGCCACGACGCGCTGCGCGCGCGCCTGCTGCCGGACCTCTGCTCCATGCGAAAGCTGGCGAGCTATGCGCTGACGGAGCCCGGCGCCGGGTCGGATGCGGCGGCGCTCGCCACCCGCGCGGAACGTGACGGCGACCACTATGTCCTGAACGGCTCCAAGGCCTTCATCTCCGGGGCCTCCGA
>MPNF01000338.1 GCA_002238885.1 Alphaproteobacteria bacterium bin95
GAACAGGAGAGCGATTAACCATGATCCGTGTCTTGCGCGGTCTCGCCGCCTGTCTCGCCCTGTTCGCCGCCGGGTGCTCGACTACGCCGCCCGACAACCAGGGCAATCTCTGCTCCGTGTTCGAGCAGTATCCGGACTGGTACGACTATGCCCGCGCCAGCGAGAGCGAGTGGGGGACGCCCATGCCGGTCCAGATGGCCTTCGTCCACCGGGAATCGAGCTATCGCAGCCATGCGCGGCCGCCGAGAAAGTGGCTCTGGTTCATCCCGTGGGGCCGCCAGACGTCGGCCAAGGGCTATGCGCAGGCGCTGGACGGCACCTGGGAAGAATATGAAGACGAACGCGGCGGGCTGTTCCGCAGCCGCTCCGACATGGAGGACGCGCTCGACTTTATCGGCTGGTACAACCGCAAGAGCCACCGCCAGCTCGGCCTTGCCTACACCGACGCCTACAGCCTCTACCTCGCCTATCACGAGGGGCGCGGCGGCTATCGGAGCGGCAAGTGGAAGAACAAGCAGGGCGTCAAGGCCGCCGCCCGCAAGGTCGCCCGCATGGCCAAGCGCTACACCTCCCAGCTCGCCAAGTGCCAGTCCCAATTCCGATGCGACTCCTGGTACCAGGTCTGGCCCTTCTGCAGCTGACCGCGCCGGACAGGGTCATCGCCTGCAGACGGACTCCCCGTCCGCTCGGTGCCCGAAGTGCACCTACAGCGCCGTCACCTCATAGCCCAGGCGGGGGAAGTGGACGTGGATGGAGCCGGTGTTCGGGTCTTCGCGGCGGATTGTGATTTCGTTCGGGGTCGCGTGGACGGTCTCGCCTTCCACGGGGTCGAGGGCGAAATCCTCCGTCGCCACGCGGACGCGCGAGCCGGGCGGGATGTTGCCGGGCACCCCGGCTGAGGCAACGGGCGCCGGCTTCGCTTCGGAGGCGATGCGGAGGGCATCCGCCGGCGTCAGTTCCGAGCGCCGACCGTGGCCGATGGCGGCGATCCGGGCCATCCAGTCTTCGATGCGGGGATGGCCGGCGAGCACCGGGGCGGCCTTGCCGTCGAGGGCCTTCAGCCACCAGAGGCGCTGGTAGAGGGCGAAATCGGCGAGGCGGGGCGTCCGGGTTGCAAGGTCCGGTTCCGGCCGGGCCAGCAGGTCTTCCACCCAGCCCAGCATGTGGCGAAGCTGGCCTTCCTGGTGGGGCAGGTCCGCCGCCACCCGTTCCATGCTCGGCGCCTCATGTCCCCTCATCGCCGAGCGGTCGCGGAAGAAGCCTTCGGACAGCCCGTCCCGGTTCATGCCGGTCACATAGCGCGCCGTCGGCCACATCAGCACCCGCTCGGCCCAGGTCGCGAGCATGGCGTCGAATCCGCGCCCGTCTTCCGGCAGCAGCGGCGGGGCCGGGAAGCGGCGGTCGAGTTCCATTGCGATGCGCAGCGTGTCGCAATAGATGTCGGCGCCGACCTGCAGCACCGGCGTACGACGGAACCCGCCGGTGAGCGGCATCAGGTCCGGCTTCGGCAGCACCATCGGCTGGATGACCGAGCGCCATGCCAGGCCCTTCAGCCCGAAGGCGAGGCGGATTTTCTCCGCATAGGGCGATATGTCGTAATGGTGCAGAATGAGATCGGCCATATCCGCAAACCCGGCGCTGTTGACAGGCGCAAGCAATATCGCCGACGAAACGGAGCGCAACCCCTTCGACAAGAAAGGCCTTCCGGCATGAGCGAGACAGAGAGAGACGAACCCTTTCCGGGCTACAGCTTCGACCCTGCGGCGAGCGCCCGCGCGGACTGTGCCCAGTCCGTCCTCCGGAGCGCTATCCTCGACTACGGAGACGGTTCTCTCTTCGACACGGAGCCGCAGCATATCGAGACGGCCCTGGCACGCCTCGCTCCGGAGGACGGCGCATGAGCCTGACCGATCTCACTCTTGCCCAGGCGGCGGCCGGCGTCGCTGCGGGCGAATTCACTGCAATGGAACTGACCGAAGCGGCGCTCGCGCGGATCGAGGCGGTGAACCCGACGCTGAACGCCTTCGTTCGCGTGGAGGAGGAGACCGCCCGGGAGGGTGCGGCCGCCGTCGACGCGAAGCGCGCAGCGGGCCAGCCGCTGGGACCGCTGGCCGGCGTGCCACTCGCGCACAAGGACATGTACTACCGCGAAGGCGGGCTCACCACCTGCGGCAGCAAGATCCGCAGGGAGTTCCGCCCCGAGGTGACTTCGACCGCATTGGGGCGGCTTGCGGAGGCCGGCGCCACCTATCTCGGCGGTCTCAACATGGCTGAGTTCGCGATGGGCCCGACCGGCCATAACGAGCATTTCGGCCCCTGCCGCAACCCGTGGGATCCGGCGCGAATCACTGGAGGCTCCTCCTCGGGTTCCGGTTCGGCGACGGGCGGGCGGCTTTGCTATGGCGCGCTTGGCTCCGATACCGGCGGCTCGATCCGCCTGCCGGCCGGCTTTTGCAACCTTGCCGGCATGAAGCCGACCCAGACCCGGGTCAGCCGTTTCGGCGTGATGGGCCTTTCCTTCTCGCTCGATAATGTGGGCCCGCTCACCCGCACGGTGCTCGACAACGCGCTGATGCTGGCGGCGATTGCCGGGCACGACCCGCTGGACCCGACCTCCGCGCCGAACCCCGTCCCGGACTATGCCGCCGCCGCTCGTGCGCCCAAAGCGGCGGGCGTGCGGGTCGGCGTCGCACGGGGCTTCTTCGAGGAGGACGCCGATGAGCTGGCGCTGGCCGCCCGCGACAGCGCGCTCGGCTCGCTTGTCTCCGCCGGCGCACGGCTTGTCGAGGTCGATGTCGGCGACATGGCGCGTATCAACGCGCTGTCCGCGCCGCTCACCGCTTCGGAGGCGGCGACCCTGCACGCCCACTGGCTCAGGGAAAGGCGGGAGGACTACGGCGCCCAGATGCGCGCGCGCTGCGAGATGGGCTTCCGGTTCAGCGCGGTGGATTACCTGTCCGCCGTGCAGCTCCGCCCCCGGATCGTGACCGCATTCGTCGAGCGCGTGTTCTCGGCCTGCGATGTGCTGCTCGCGCCGACCTTCAATGTCGCCACGCCGACGATCGAGGAAACGGATGTCGGGTCGTCGCAGGGGTTCGAGGAGGTCATCTCGCGCCTGTCGCGCTGCACGCGCCCGTTCAACTACCTGACGCTTCCGGGCCTGGCGCTGCCGACGCCGGAGGCCGTGCTCGGCATGCCGGGTTCGATCCAGCTTCTGGCGCGTCCCTTCGGCGAAGCGGCGCTCTACCGGCTGGGCGCGGCCTATGAGGCGGAGACAGGCTTTTCCAGCCGCAGTCCCGACCTCTGAGCCTGCAACTGCGCGGGCTTGCATCGGGCGGGGACGGGGCATACCGTTCCCGCCCGACGGTCCGCTGCCGCGCGGGACGCGCTCCCACTCCGAACGGCTATCGCAAGGGACAGTAGCCGTTGTTGCAGCGCGCCGGCGATCCGTCGGACGGCAGGGAACCTTCGGGGAGGCCGGCGATGCAGGACTCAGCAATCCAGGGTAACGGTGCGGTGCCGGGCGGGGAGGCCCCCGAGGATTCCGTCGCCAGAGTGTTTCGCGAGGGCGTCTATCCTTATGCAGACCGCATGAAGGGGGCCGAATACGAGCGGCTCAAGGCTGCGCTCCAGGTCGAACTGCTCAAGGCGCAGCACTGGGTCAAGGAATCGGGCGCGAAGGTGATCCTGCTGTTCGAGGGGCGCGATGCGGCCGGCAAGGGCGGCACGATCAAGCGTTTCACGGAGCATCTGAATCCGCGCGGCGCGCGCATCGTGGCGCTGGAGAAGCCGAGCGAGCGCGAACGCAGCCAGTGGTTCTTCCAGCGCTATGTCCGCCATTTTCCGGCGGCCGGCGAAATCGTGCTGTTCGACCGGTCCTGGTACAACCGGGCCGGAGTCGAGCGCGTGATGGGGTTCTGCACCGGGTCGGAATATCTGGAGTTCATGCGCGAGTGCCCGGAACTGGAGCGGATGCTGGTGCGCAGCGGCATTAGGCTGTTCAAATACTGGTTCTCGGTGACGCAGGACGAGCAGGCCAGCCGGTTCGACAGCCGGCTGACCGATCCGCTGAAGCAGTGGAAGATCTCTCCCATCGACCTGGCCTCGCTCGACAAGTGGGAGGCCTATACGCAGGCCAAGGAGGCGATGTTCTTTTACACGGACACGGCCGACGCCCCCTGGACCGTCATCAAGTCCGACGACAAGAAGCGCGC
>MPNF01000339.1 GCA_002238885.1 Alphaproteobacteria bacterium bin95
GAACGCGCCCGACTCCGGAGACGGCCCAGAGCGTCTGGCCCACCGGATGGCGGTGCCAGGCCGTCCGGGCGCCGGGATTGAAGGTTACATTCGTCGCCCGCATCCGCGAGGGAAAGGTGCCGACCCGCACTTCGTCCTGATATACATCGCCGGTGAACCGGTCGGCCGGCGCCTTCTTCGTTGCGCGGTCCCCGACCCTGTAAATCTTCAGCATCCGCTTTCCTTCCCCGGCAAGCCGCATGGCAGGATTTGAGACTAACAGCGCGCACGAGCGGCTGTCGAGGCGACGGGCGACACCCTGCAAGGCAGCATCCGGGAACCGTACAGAATTACTCCTGACGCAGGACAGTTACAGGATCGTCGAAAAAGGCAGCCGAAATTTATGCACCGGTCATTGCCAAGCCCCGTCGTGCGGAAAAGAAACCATGCAAGATGTGGCAGACCGGTTTGCAAGATGACAGAAACAAGACACAAGGTCCGTTTCAGAGCCCGTGCTTCACCGAATTGTCGAACAATCCCCCGGTCGATGCTCTGTCGAACATCTTTCGGTAGTCCGCGCTTCTCCAGCCCCAGGCGACGGAGGCCAACCGTGATCGATCCCTGCCACATCCATCGGAGACGATTTACGAGCCATTCGGTTTACTGAGCGGCATTTCTTGTGCAGTAGATCGGGTACTGCAAATCCGCCCAAGCATAAATGTCGTCAATGACCTCTGGAATGGCGGCAATACATCGAAGATCGCGCAATTGCCCGAATGGGCACGAGTGCGAAATCCCGCGCTCAAGCGGCATGTACGACGTTTGGGGGGATCGATGACAGTCGGCGGTGACCGCTCTTCAGCGCACTCAACGACGACTTGGCCGACGGTCTTTCCTGCGCCGCCGATACAGGCATGCCGGCGGAAATAGAGCCGGCATCCGAGTGCCAGTCAGTCGTCGCGGGCTTCGACGATCACACGCTTGCGCCCGCGCCGGACCAGATAGCCCCCTCGCCGGATTGTGAGCTTGCCTTCCTGAATCAAGGCCCACAACGCATCAGCGATGACTTCCGCACTCTCATCCGTATCCGGTGCGTCCGCGGCTTGTCCGAGCCATTTGGCAAATGCCTCGTCCGCTATGGAGTTGCCCACCGACTTGCGCAGCGCAGTGAGCTTGCGAAGCTGGCCTTTTGTCAGGGCGGTCTCATCGATCATGTTGAAGTCTCCGATCCGTTCGCGTCAACCGCGCATGTCAACAGAGTAGCAAACATTGTCCGAAAAAGTAATACCTCTAAGATTTCTGTCTCCAGCTAATTTGTCGCGCAGGGCTTATTTGTTCTCGAGAAGCGGCACTTCCGGCACCCCGGGCGCTTCAAAACCGAGAATCCGGGCGAAGAAAGAAAGTTCGGCTTCCAAAGCCGCCACGATGTTTTCCGCCCTCCGGAAACCGTGTCCTTCGCCGTCGAACAACAACAGTGCGACAGGAATATTCCGGGCTCGCAGCGCCGCTGCCATCGCTTCGGTCTGATTGGGAGGCACAACCTTGTCATCGGTGCCTTGCAGGAAGATCACCGGACAGGAAATACCGTCGGCGTGAAGGAGCGGCGAGCGCGCGTCGTAAACTGCCTCCGCTTCCGGTAACGGGCCGATCAGGCGGTCGAGATAACGGCTCTCGAATTTGTGAGTATCCCTGGCAAGAGCCTTGAGGTCGCCTATGCCGTAAAGGCTGGCGCCCGCCTTGAAGACGTCCCGGAACGCGAGCGCGGCGAGGGTCGTATATCCGCCGGCGCTGCCGCCGCGTACGACCAGCCGGGCGGCATCCGCCTTCCCGCTTTCGGCCAGCCACGTTGCCGCCGCGCAACAGTCGTCCACATCGACGATGCCCCATTGGCCGTCTAACTGTTGGCGGAAAGCGCGACCGTAACCGCTGCTGCCGCCGTAATTGACGTCCACAACGGCAAAACCGCGCGTCGTCCAATACTGGATGGAAGGCGAGTAGCCGTTGTCGGAGGCGCCCGTCGGCCCGCCGTGAGATCGCACGATGAGCGGCGGACGTTCACCCTCGGGCGCGGCGAAACAGGGATTCCTTGGCGCATAGAACCAGGCATGCGCGGTCCTCCCGCCGCCGGTCGGGAAGGAGATCGGCTCGCCGCGCGATACGAAGGCCGGGTCGGGGTCGTCCGGGACGGAGCGGGCAAGTGTCTCCCGCCTCCCGTCTTCGTGCAGCAGGTCGAGGCGGGTCGGGCGGTCGGTATCGGCGCCGAGAACCGCCCAGCCCTTGCCGAAGGGCACGGGGCAGGACGGCCGCGAGAACCCGGTCTCGAACGGGCCGACGCGGAGCCTCTCGACAAAGACGCTGCCATTCTTCTCATAGCGGGCGATGACGTCGCCGTCGGCGAGACAACGGTAGCTTTGGGCGCCGAGGCCCCAGAGCGGCCCGGCGAACTCCGCCGCCATCGGCTTGAGCGGCCGCCCGCCCTCGTCGTCATGCGCGTAAAGGTTCCACCACCCGGAACGGTCCGAGATGTAGAGCAGCCGCCCGTCCGCCGCCCAGGCGGGCTGCAGCAGCGATTCGCCGGGCCCGCCCGCGACCGGCTCGCCGTCCAGCAGGAGGTCCGTCTCATCCCAGGGCATGTTCGGATGGTCCCAGGCGATGCAGGCAAGCCGGCTGCCGTCGGGGCTCGGTCTGGGCGCGGCGTAGAAGTCCCGGCCGGCGGCGACGACCTCGCCTTCTGCGGTCCGGCCGGGGTCCAGCAGCACCACTGTGTTGACCGGCTCGCCCGGCCCGCGATGGTCCTCGCGCACGGCCAGGATGCCATCCGGGCAGAAGGAAAAATCGGCATAACGCAAGGCCCCGTCGGGAGTTAGTTGCCTAGGCTCGCCGTCTTCCTCCACAAGCCAGACGGTACCGTCCGGGAAATGGGAGAAGACAATTCGGCCATCATGGACGGCATAGGCGCCGCCGCCATATTCGTGGACCCGTGAGCGCACATCGAAATGCGTTGGCAGCGCTTCGCGGACACCTCCCTTCCGGTAGCGCATGAGCACGCTGCGACCCCGTTCTCGTGGCCGGCCTTCCAGCCAATAGAGGCTCTTGCCGTCCGCACGGACAAACGAAAGACCAACCCCGGCTTCCGCGATCTGCCGTGCCGAGAGCGGTGAAACCCAGCTTCCGTAAGACTTTACGACTGGCGTGTCGGTCATGGCGCGGCTTTCCTCATTGTCGGGCCGGCGGTTGAGGGCATTGTCACGGGTGCCGCCGACGGCGCCATTGTCAACCGGCGCCGGTCCGGCTTCAATCGACGGCTATGGAGAGGGAAGTCCCCGATACGGAAGCCGCTCGCGCGCTCTGGGATTTCGCCGTCCGGCTTTACGGGGAGCCCGGTGTCAGCGAAGCCTGCCTCGCCCTGCAGGACAGGTTCGGCGTCGATATACCGCTCATGCTCTGGGCCGCATGGCTTGGCGCCGGCGCCGACTTGCCGGCGCTCCGGGCCGGCGATCGAGCGGTGGGGCCCTGGCGGGCGCGGGCGGTGCGGCCGCTGCGGGCGCTCCGCCGCCATCTCCGCGCTTCCGTCGCTGGGCTGGACGACCTGGCGCGCGAAGAGTGGCGCGGTTCTGTAAAGCGCCTGGAAATCGAGGCGGAGCGTCTGGCGCTCGGCATTCTGGCTGGAATAGGCCGGCGCAACGGACGTCCGGACCTCGCTCCTTTCGCGGCAGCCTTCGGCCTGGAACCCGGCTGTCCAGAACTGAAGCTGGTGGAAGAGGCTGCGCGCCGACTCGCGTGAGCGTCAGGCGTCCCAGCCGGGCGGGCGTTTTTCCAGGAACGAGGCGGCGCCCTCCCGGCCTTCCTCGCTGGCCCAGCTTTCGGCGAAGGAATAGAGGCCGTCGATGCCGAGCGCGTCGGGTCCGCTGCGGTCGTAGAGGTCGAGCGCGCGCTTTGCGGCTGCGGCTGCGCCGGGCGCTGCGCCGAGACAGCCCGCAACGGCGGCCCTCACCGCCTCGTCGAGGCTTTCGTCGGGCACCGCGCGGTCGATCAGGCCGATGCGCTGCGCCTCCGCGGCATCGAAGGTCTCGCCCGTAAAGAGGTAGCGCTTGTACGCCGCTGGGCCGATGCGCATCAGCAGCGCCTTGAGAGCGCCCGTCGGCACCACCCCCCGGCGGAGCTCCGTGAACGCAAAGCGTGCGCCTGCCCCGGCGATGGCCACATCGCTCGCCGCAATCAGGGTCGTGC
>MPNF01000340.1 GCA_002238885.1 Alphaproteobacteria bacterium bin95
CGGCGCTGGTGAAGGCCTGACGGATCGTGCGCAGCGTCCCGTCGTCAGCCGTGTAATGAACCCGCCCCACCCCCATCACCGATGCGATCTCGACCAGCGGAAACTCGCGGCCGTGAAGCGGATGAAATGGGTGCGTTATCCGGACGACCCGCCGTTCGGCGTATCCTAGGGGTGTATTTGAAGGCTCAGTCCCATGAGGACGCCAATGGCTCTTCCGACCCTTTCCGCCGCCGCTTCGATTTCGCGATCTCCGAGATGGGCGTAGCGCAGCGTCATCCGCACGTTGGAATGTCCGAGCAGGCGGGAGACCACCGGCACCGGCACGCCGCTCATCACGGCGTGGCTTGCATGCGTGTGGCGGAGGTCATGAAGGCGGACGTCCTCGATGCCGGCCTCGCGGCGCACGCGATACCACAGTTTGAGATCGGGGCAACGCGGCCGGACGGGGTCGTGCGGCGAGGGGAACACGAACGCGCTGCGCCTGCGCGGCTGCCTGTCGAGAATGGCTCGTGCCTGCGTGTTGAGAGGAACGGTCCTCGGTCCCGTCTTGCTGTCCTTGAGGGCCAACATGCCGTCGTGAACCTCGGACCAGCGCAGGCCCATGATCTCGCCTTTTCGGCAGCCGGTGAGCAGCAGCAGGCGGACGATGTCGGCCTGCTGCCGGTCGCTGCTGCGGGTCTGCGCGTCGAGGACCCGGTGGAGACGGGTGAGTTCCTCCGTGGACAGGAAGCGCGTGAGCTTCCGCCGCCGGTTGAACGCGATGCCTTCGGCGGGATTGCTTTCGATATGGCCGCAGGCGGCGGCGAAGTTCAGGATCTGCCGCAGGCGCTCGAGGATATGATTGGCATTGCCGGGGGCCGTGCGGCTGTGTCGCTCGAACCAGCGCCGGATGCCTGCCTCGCTTATGCGGTCCAGCGGTTTCTCCCCGAAGACCGGCAGAAGATGGCCCGCCATCTGATAACGGACCGTCCGCTGCGTCGAAGGCTTGTAAGCGTCGAAATGCGCTTCCTTCCACGGACCGGCGACGAAGCCCCGGAACAGCGGGACCGCAGGAGCCGCCGCCTTCCCCTCGAGTTCCGGGCTCGCCCGGTGGACGTGGCATTCCCGACGGGCTTCTTCCAGGCTCTTCACGCCGACCGGACCGAGCGAGACGCGCTTCGTGCGCCTGCCCGCGTCCAGCAACAGCACATAGCTGCGCCCGCCGGAGGGACGGACCCGGATGCCGAGGCCGGAAGCGCGGCTGTCCCAGACAGTGTATTCGCGCTCGCGGGGACGGAGGCGGGCGATGGCCGCGTCGGTCAGTTTCATCCTCTCCCTCGCCGGCATGGGTCAGCCCTCGAGAGCGGCGCCGACCGTCTCGGCGGCGTCGCGCACCATGGCGTCGGCAAGGTGGATGTATTTCAGGGTCGTCTCCGGCTTGCGGTGGCCGAGCAGCCGGCCGATCGCCAGCACGGTCTCGCCCTGCCTGAGGGCCAGGCTGGCTACCGTGTGGCGCAGGTCGTGCAGATGTGCGTCTCCGAGGTCCGCCTCGGCGCGGACCCTGAACCAGAGCTGATCCAGCCAGTCGATGCTCCGGTGCCGATCGCCCCGCAAGGCCGGGAACACCCAGCGCCCGTTTTTCCCGATGCCGTCGAGAACGCCGCGCGCCGGTCCGGACAACCAGACGGTTCTCGGACCGGTCTTGCTGTCGCGGAGATGCAGATGGCCGTCCCGGTAGTCGGACCATTGCAGCGTCAGTATCTCGCTCTTGCGGCATCCGGTGAGCAGCAGCAGGCGGATGAGCGCGACCTGCCCGGGCCATCGGGCCTCGTGCGCGGCGAGCCTGGCGGACAGGCGGCGGATTTCATCGTCGGACAGGAACCGCTCGCGACCCTTGCGGCGGTAGCGTCTGATGCCCCGGCAGGGATTGGAGCCTTCCGGGCGCAGACCCATCCGCTCCGCCTCTCTCATGATGACGGACAGCACCGGCATGGATCGGTCGGCGGCGACGGGCGTTGCCCGCAGGCGGGCGAACCAGTTCCGCACCTCCTGCCGGTCGATGTCGGCAATCGGACGCCCGGCGAAATGCGGCAGGAGCTGGTTGCGCAGATAGCTGCGATTGACGGCGAGCGTTCCCGGCTTCCAGACCCCCTCGTGACGCCGGAACGCGGCTTCGGCGACGGCCCCGAACAGTATCTCGCCGGGCGGGGCAGGTTCGTCCTCGCCGCGCCGGATGGCGATGAGCATCTCGCCCGCCAGGGACCGCGCCTCGGACACGCTCAGGCTCCCGGCGTTGCCGACGGTCTTCCAGACACGCTCTCCCTGATGCTGGCACTGGATGAAGAACTGCTTGCGGCCCGAGGGCGACACGCGGACGCCGAAGCCTCTCAGCTTGCCGTCGCGGATGTCGCGGACCGTCTTGCAGGGTTTGAGCGCCCTGACGCGGGCGTCGGTAAGGATGGCTCTGGGCAAATGACTTCTCCCGGCTCCGGTTGCAGTCGGGGAACAGGCACTTGCGAACCCGTGTCCCGACCGCTACATTTCGGGAGAAAAAACAACGCTATGTCAGATAGTTAGCACCCACCGGTGCGCGTGACGGTGTAGGCGGTCGTGGTCGCAGTGCTGCGGTCAATATCGGTCCAGTCGCCGTAGCCGCCTGTTGTCTTGTAGCTGTACTGCCAGCCGGCGATGGTGCTGTTGCCGGGGTCGGTCCAGCTCAGCGAGACCTGCCCGTCGCCCGGTGCGGCGGCGAAGCCCGTGGGCTTGGCCGGCACGGCGAGCGGCGTTGCGGTTTTCTCATCCGATGCTGCGCCGTTTCCACTGGCGTTTACGGCACGGAGCCTGAAGGTGTGGGCGATGCCGTTGGTGAGCCCAGTGACGGTGCGGGTAGTCGTGGTCGCGGTGCTGCCGTCAATATCGGTCCAGTCGCCGTAACCGCCCGTAGTCTTGTAGCTGTATTGCCAGCCGGAGATGGTGCTGTTGCCGGGGTCGGTCCAGCTCAGCGAGACCTGTCCGTCGCCCGCTGCGGCTGCGAAGCCCGTGGGCTTGGCCGGTACGGCGAACGGGGTTGCGGTTTTCTCGTCGGATGCCACGCCGTTTCCGCTGGCGTTTACGGCGCGGAGCCTGAAGGTGTGGGCGATGCCGTTGGTGAGCCCAGTGACGGTGCGGGTAGTCGTGGTCGCGGTGCTGCCGTCAATATCGGTCCAGTCGCCGTAACCGCCTGTTGTCTTGTAGCTGTATTGCCAGCCGGTGATAGTGCTGTTGCCGGGGTCGGTCCAGCTCAGCGAGACCTGCCCGTCGCCAGCGGTTGCGGCGAAGCCCGTAGGTTTGGCCGGTACGGCGAGCGGAGTTGCTGTTTTCTCATCGGATGCCGTGCCGTTTCCGCTGGCGTTTACGGCGCGGACCTTGAAGGTGTGGGCGGTGCCGTTGGTGAGCCCGGTGACGATGTGGGCGGTTGTCGTTGCAGTGCTGTCGGGAACGTCGGTCCAGTCGCCGTAACCGCCTGTTGTCTTGTAGCTGTATTGCCAGCCGGTGATAGTGCTGTTGCCGGGGTCGGTCCAGCTGAGCGAGACCTGCCCGTCGCCAGCGGTCGCGGCGAAGCCTGTCGGCTTGGGGCGGCCGGCGAGACGGGGGTGGGGCGCAAGCCTGTCGGCTTGGCCGGCAGGGCGAGCGGGGTTGCTGTTTTCTCATCGGATGCCGAGCCGTTTCCGCTGGCGTTGACGGCGCGGACTTTGAAGGTGTAATCCTACGAAAATCAGATTGACACTATCTAACTATTTGTAGAGCGTTGTCTGTCTCCCATGGAAGGCCTGTTTTGCAACAGGTTCGGGTAGCTGTCAAGAGCGATGGTCTTGTATAGCGGTGACAAGGATCGACAGGCTTGGATGCATTCTGTGGAAATTGGGGAACTGGAACGATGAATTCGTTGATTGACGGGAGTTGCAACCGTTCGTGTCGAGCATGTCGTGGGATGTGTGGGAGTCTGCTACGGTGAAGCATATAGGTTAGGGAAAAATATTGGCGCCATGATGAGCCGATTGTATCGCTATCGACGGGAAGGAAACAGGGGACGGTGAGGGGACCCGAGGGAAAGCGCAGGCAGCGCGCCGTTGTGATGACCGACCATGAGTGGGAGCGCATCGGGGCGCGCGCAAATGCGGCCGGCATGCCGGTCTCGCGCTACATCGCGCACCGGCTCGCAGGCCCGGCGGAGACGCCGCCGGC
>MPNF01000341.1 GCA_002238885.1 Alphaproteobacteria bacterium bin95
AAGGGGGGCAGGGCGAAATCGATGGAGAAGCGCTGCGCCGGCACGATCTGGAACGCGTCGCCGGCGTGGATGTAGTCGCGCGCGGTTTCGACGACCTCGTGGAACCGTTCCCTGGTCATGTTGGAGCGCGGCGTGGCGTCGGCCAGCGCGGCGGGCGCGCTTTCCCGGCGGTCCACGGCGGCGCCTTCCAGGTCGGCGAGCGCCGCTGCAAGCCGCTCCTCGGCGTGAAGCCAGGCAGTGTCGGCGGCCATCCCGTCCTCGGGCCAGACCGGCGTCACCAGGGTAATACGGTCCTCGATCAGGTCGAACACCGCCATGACGGTCGGGCGCAGGAACAGGCCGTCGGGAATGCCGATCGGGTCCGGCGGCTCGTCCGGCAGGTGCTCCATGAGCCGCACCATGTCGTATCCCATATAGCCGACCAGCGCGGCCGCCATCGGCGGCAGGTCGGGCGGAAGGTCGTCGATGCGGCACTCGTCGATCAGGTCGCGCAGCGAATCGAGCGCGCCCTTGCCGCACGGCTGGAAACGGTCCGGGTCGTCCAGCGCATCCCGGTTGATCTCCGCCTCATCGCCCCGGCAGCGCCAGACGATGTCGGGGTCGCGGCCGATGAAGGAGTAGCGGCCGCGGATGGCGCCGCCCTCGACCGATTCGAGCAGGAAGCAATGCGACCGTCCGGCGGAAAGCTTGAGCATTGCCGAGACCGGCGTTTCGAGATCGGCGACCAGTGTGGTCCAGACCAGTTGGGGACGGCCGGACCGGTAGCGTGCCTCGAAAGACGGAAAGTCGGCGGGCTCGAGCATGGCTGGCTGCTTCCGGAATCCCGGTCAGTTGAACTGGGCGAGCAGGTCGCGGTTGATCACAACCCCGAACCGGCCCTGCAGCGCAGCGTGGAATTGCTCCCGGACGTCCTCGACCATTTCCGCGGAAAGCTGCTCTCGTATCGCCTCGATCTTGTCCTCGGAGTAGGGCGGGGGATCGATGCTCTCGACGACCGCGACCGCATAGCCGCCCGCACTGCGCGCCACGACGACCTCTCCGCGTTCGGCCGCGAACACGGCGTCGACGACCTCGCGGGACAGGCCGGCCTCCGGTTTCGCCTCCGTGCGGGTGAAGGACCCGGTCTCCTCCACCGCGCGCCCTTCGGCGACGGATGCGGGCGTCCGGCCCTCCCGCAGTCTTGCTGCGAGCGCGTCGGCCTTCGCCTTCGCCGCCTCGTCCAGGCGCGCAGCACGCCAGGCCGCCAGCACCAGCGGCCTCGCTTCCTCGAACGGGCGCACGGCCGGCGGCGTCTCGCTTTCCACCCGAAGCACGAAATAGCCGCCGTCCCCCAACTCGCCCAGAAGGCTGTCTTCTCCGACCGGCGTGGAGAAAGCCGTCCGCAGGAAGTTCGGTTCGACCGGCAGGCCCTCCGGCTGTACTCCGGCACGGTCGAGGCCGGAGCCATCCACGGCGGCTATCGTCAACAGGGGCAGGTCGAGCGCACGTGCCGCATCCTCGAAGCTCGCGCCTCCGCCCAATTGGTCGTCAAGGTCGTTCGCAAGCTCCGCCAGCCGTTCTATCGCGATCTCCCGCGCGACCTCCCTTTGCAGCCCCTCGCGGACGTCCTCGAACGAAATCGTCGTTTCCCCGGTTACCTGGTCGACGGCGAGCACATGCCAGCCGAGCGCCGTCTGCACCGGGCCGGTGACGCCCTCTCCGTCAAGTGAGAAGACCGCGTCCGCCAGGGCAGCCTGGGGCAGCTGGTTGCGCGAGACCGGACCGAGATCGCTGACCGCGCTGCCGGCGATCCCGGCCGCCGTTTCCAGTTCGGCTCCGGTCGCAAGCTGCGTCATGAACTCCTGCGCCTTCGCCTCGTCGTCGAACAACACCTGCCGGACGCGCCGGGTCGCCGGGACTGTGAAGTCGGCGATACGAGCGTCGTAGGCTTCCCGCACCGCGTCCGGGTCGGCCTCCACCCGGTCCAGCCACCGGTCGGGGTCAAGCACGATCGCCGTCACGGCCCGGTAGGCGGGCGCCATGAAGTCGTCCTTGTTGTCCTCGTGCCACGCGCGCAGTTCGGACTCGCCGGGGTCGTCCGGGAGCGCCCCTTCTTCCGGGACACGGAGCAGGACCGCCTTGCGGGTCTCTTCGCGGTAGCGGTGGATCGCTTCGGCCATGCTCCGGGAGGCCTGGACCGGGCGGCTGATCGAACGGTCGACCTGGCGTCGCGACAAGTCGCGGCGGAGCATGGCGACGAACTCGCCCTCGCTCAGCCCGTTGGTCAGCAGTACGCGCTCGAACAGCGCGCGGTCGAAACCGCCGAGGCGGCCGCCGAAATTCGGGTCTTCCTCGATGGAACGGCGCACCTGGCCGTCTCCGACCGCAAGGCCGAGCCGGCCGGCTTCGAGCTCCACCAGCCGACGGCGCACCAATGCCTGCACGACTTCTTCCGGCAGTCCGAACCTTGCCGCCATTTCCGGCGTGACATTGCCGCCCAGACGCCGGCGCAACTGGTTGAACTGCCGGGAGTAATCGCGCCTGAATTCTTCGGCGCCGATCTCGGTCTCGCCGACCTTCGCCACGGCGTCTTCCACTTCCGGCGACAGATAGTCACCGACGCCCCAGGCGGCGAAGCTCAGGATCAGCAGGGCGAAGAGGATTTTGGCGAGCCAGGAGGCGGCGCCTTTTCGGAGCGAGGTCAGCATGTGGGGGCCGGGCCGGTGGAGAGAAGCCGCGCATCATAGGCAGCCGCCGAAATGCCTGCAACGCAGCCTTCCCGCTGCGGCGGCCGGCGACCGGTATTCCCCGCGCTACTGGACCAGCGGTGACTCCGCCGCGGCGATGTCGAAGCCCGATATGCTGGCGGACCCGGCGAGCAACTGGACATATTGCCGGAAGGCGCGGCGCCACGACGCCTCCTTCAGATAGTCCGCAATCTTCTCCGAAACGGCCTCATAGGGCAGCGACCGGCCCTCCACCCGCTTGTCCACTCGCACGACATGGATGCCGTAGCGCGTCTTCACCGGAACAGGCGAGAGCTGGCCGTCTTCGAGATTGAAGAGGAAGGTCTCCATCTCGGGAACCGAGTCGCCGCGCGAAAGCTGGCCCAGCCGGCCGTCATTGTGTTTCGAGTCGCAGGCCGATTGCGCCCGGGCGATTTCGCCGAAGCGCTCCGGCGAAACGGACAGCAGCTCGATCAACTCCGCGGCGAGCGCCTCGGCCCGGGCGCGCTCGTCCGCGTCATCCGGTGCTGCGGGCAGCAGGATATGCGCTGCCTCGACCAGGTCGGGGCTGCGGAAGCGTGACGGATTGTTGTCGTAGTAGCGCCGGCACTCCGCCTCCTCAGGTGCGGGAATGTCCACCTCGCGCTCGATCACGGTCCCGATGGCCGCTGCCTCGTCCGACAGGTCGAGCCCGATAGCGCCGGCCCGATCCAGAAGGAGGGACTGGATTACCAGCCACTCGGCTGCGGCGCGGCGCGCCGCGCCGGCATTCTCCGCCGGGTGGTACTGCATCTCGCGCAGTATCGCATCCTCGTCGATACAGCGGTCGTTGACGCGGATCGAGACCATGACCGGTTCAGGCCGCGCGGCGGCCGTCGCGGGTGCGCACCACCTGGTAGCCGCGCCGCCCCAGATAGCCGACCGGAGCGCTCCAGATATGGACCAGGCGGCTGAACGGGAAGACCAGGAAGATGGTGAGGCCGAGGACGATATGCGCCTTGTAAACCCAATGAACGCCCGCCGCATAGACCGCCGCATCGGCCTGGAAGGTGACGATCTTCTGCGCCCACAAGGACAGGGCGACCATGACCTCGCCTCCTTCCCTGTGCGCCCACGAGAACGGCAGGCTCGCCAGGCCGAGCACCAGTTGCAGCCACAGCAGGACCAGAATCGCAATGTCCATCGCGCTCGACGTGGCGCGGATCCGCGGGTCGAACAGCCTGCGGTGCAGAAGCATGGTGAGGCCGACGAAGCAGACGATGCCGAAGATGCCGCCGGCGACGATGGCGAGCACCTGCTTGACGCCGGAGCTCATGCCGAAGGCGTGATAGATGTCCTTCGGCGTCAGCAGGCCGACGAAATGCCCGAGGAACAGCAGCAGGATGCCGACATGGAACAGCACGCTGCCCCAGATCAACTGGCGCCGGCGCAGCAGCTGGCTCGATCCGCTGCGCCAGGTGTACTGCTCCCGGTCGAACCGGATCAGGCTGCCCGCCAG
>MPNF01000342.1 GCA_002238885.1 Alphaproteobacteria bacterium bin95
TCCAGGCCGGGGACGGCAAAGGCATCCAGGTCTTCGGCGACGGGCGCGTCGTCGCGCAGCAGCACGAGTTCCCGCGACACGCGTGCTTGGTCGGCGAATTCGATCAGGTTGTTGCGCCGCTTCGGTTGGCGGATTTCCCCGGCCCGCGCGAGGATCGTGTCGAGGTCTCCGTATTCGACGATCAACTGCGCCGCCGTCTTGACACCGATGCCCGGAACGCCCGGCACATTGTCGCTGGAATCGCCGGCCAGCGCCTGCACGTCGACGACCTTCTCCGGCGGCACGCCGAAGCGCTCGATCACCTCGGCCTCGCCGATCTTGCGCTGCTTAACAGGGTCGAACAGAGAAATTCGTTCATCGACGAGTTGCATGAGGTCCTTGTCGGAGGAGACGATCGTGACCTCGGCGCCGATTTTCGCCGCGCGGCGGGCATAGGTCGCGATAACGTCATCGGCCTCGTAGCCGGGCAGTTCGGCGACCTGGAGGTTCAGCGCCCTGACGGCCTCGCGGATCAGCGTGAACTGCGGGACGAGTTCGGGCGGTGGGTCCGACCGGTTCGCCTTGTAGTCGGCGTAGATGTCGTTTCGGAAGGTCGTGCGGGCGACATCGAACACGACCGCGATCCGGTCGGCATCCGTGTCCTCGACCAGTTTCATCAGCATGGTCGTGAACCCGTACACGGCATTGACGGGGGTGCCGTCCGGCCGCGTCATCGGCGGCAGACCGTGGAAGGCGCGGAAGATGTAGCCGGAGCCGTCGACCAGGAAGACGTGCCGCGGTGCTTCGTCGGTCAATGCGCGGTGCGGAGTTCGGCTCCGTCCTTCAGCACAAAACGCCGGCCGCAATAGGGGCAATCGACCCGGCCTTCGCTGTCCAGATGAAGGTAGACGCGCGGATGGCCGAGCGCACCGCCGCCGCCGTCGCAGGCAAGCGCGGCCTCCTCGACCTCAATCGTCTCGGGCGGTTCCATCGACGCCTCCCCTCGGCCATGCGGACGGTGCCGGAATGATAGCGAAGCCCTTGCCACGCGCAATATGGGAGCAGGGCAGGACCTCCCGGCCCGTATCGGGCGGGCCCTCCGTCGCAAGCGAACGGGAAGATGAACGGCAGCGGTCCCCCACATCGCAATCATGCCTGTGCAACGGCTCGAAAAATGCCCAAGATGAACGGGCATAAGGAAGCGTCTTCAAGGAAGACCGGCAATCATGCTGCGCTCCGCCCTTGGCCAGGTTTACCGGGACTTCGAGCAGTACTTCTGCGCCTTCCTGATGGTCCTCGTGGTGTTCTGCCTGGGGGCGCAGGTGTTCTTTCGCTTCGTTCTCAATGCATCGCTCACCTGGTCGGAAGAACTCAGCCGCTTCGCGTTCATCTGGCTCGTCTATATGGGTGCGGTTCTCGGCGCGAAGGAGCGGATTCACATCAGGGTGACCGCCTTTCACCGCCTCTTACCCGTTGCCGCCCGCGGCTGGATGATTCCAGCGGCCGATTTGCTGTGGGTCACGATCAACCTCGTCTTCGCCTGGCAGGGCGCCCAGCAGGTCGCGCACCTGATGCGGTTCAGCTACATCTCGCCGGCTCTCCAGTGGAACATGGCGCTCATCTATGCGGTTGTGCCGCTCGGGTTCCTGCTCATGAGCTTTCGCATCCTGGAAGGTCACTGGCGCGACTGGCGCAGAGGCACCTTTGCGCAATGGGTCGATGAAGCGGCCCTCGGGGCTGAGGCCGCCGGGGACGAGCCGGGGACGAAGAGGGGCGAACCGTGATTCTCACCCTTCTCCTCGGCACGCTCGCGGTCTGCCTGGTCATCGGGGTGCCGATATTCATGGCGCTGGGAATCGCGACCGTCGTCGCCCTCACCGTTTCCGATGTTCCCATGCTCATCCTGGGGCAGACCCTCTACCAGGGCGTGGACAAGTTTCCGCTGCTCGCGATCCCCTGTTTCATCCTTGCCGGCTCCCTGATGGAGCGGGGCGGGGTCACACGGCAGATCATCGCGGTGATCTCGCAGTTCACCGGGCGCGTGCGCGGCGGGCTCGGAATCGCGACGATTCTCGCCTGCATGTTCTTCTCGGCCATCAGCGGCTCGGGGCCGGGAACGGTGGCGGCGGTGGGGTCGGTGATGATTCCGGCCATGCTCCGGGCCGGCCACGGAAGGGACTATGCAGGGGCAGTATCGTCCTCGGGCGGCACCCTCGGGATCCTCATCCCGCCGAGCAACCCGATGATCATTTACGGCGTGATCGCCCAGACTTCCATCGTGGGCCTCTTCATGGCCGGCATCGTGCCCGGGATGATCATCGGCGTTGCCCATTGCCTCGTCGCCTATCTCGTCGCTCGTCATGTGGGCTACGAGGCGACCGGAGAACGCTTCAATTTCAGGGAGTTCGCGTGCGCCTGCTGGCAGGGCAAGTTTTCCCTCGCCGCGCCGTTCCTCATTCTCGGCGGAATCTATGCAGGCGTGTTCACGCCGGTGGAGGCGTCGGTGATCGCGGTCTTCTACGGACTGTTCGTCGGCGGCGTCATCAACCGGATGCTCGATTTCAAGGCGATTTTCGACTCGCTGATCGAGGCGGCGCGCATTTCCACCGCCATGATCATCGTCGCCACCTCCACGGTATTCGGCCAGATCCTGACCGTGAACCAGGCGCCCCACAGGCTCGCGGAGCTGCTGGCGACCGTCTCGACCGATCCGTTCACGGTCCTCCTCATAATCATCCTCGCGTTCTTTATCCTCGGGATGTTCATGGAGACCCTGTCCACGATCATCATCGTCACGCCGGTCCTGCTGCCGGTCGTCGTTCAACTCGGCATCGACCCGATCCATTTCGGGATTCTGTTCGTGGTCACCAACGAGGTGGCGTTCCTCACGCCGCCGCTCGGGGCCAACCTGTTCGTCGCGAGCCAGCTCGCAAAGGTTTCGCTGGAACGCCTGAGCCTTCACGTCCTGCCGCACATAGCGGCAATCGTGGTCTGCATCCTGGTGCTTGCCTATTTCCCGAAGATAAGCCTCTGGCTGCCGCATTTCCTCGGTTACGGGCTGTAACGGACAATCGACAAACGAAGATCGGGCCGGGTCCGCGTGGAACCCGGCCCGTCGCCTCTGCCTCTGCATTCGGCGAACGGCGAAGTGTCAGTTCGTCCGGAAGTCTTCGAGGAAGCCCACCACTTCGTCCACGAACGCCTTGCCGCCGATCTTGTCGTAGAACATCGGCCAGACGGATTTGGCCTTCTCGATCCACTCCCGCTCGTCGTCGGCGGGCACCATGATTTCAAGACCCGCTTCGACGGACTGGAGCGCAGCCGTGCCTTCGCGTGCGATCGCCCACTGCCGTTCCTCGTCCTGGGCGAGCTTCGCCGCCTCGTTGACGATTTCCCGAATGTCCGGGGCCAGTCCGGCGTACCACGCATCGTTCACCACCACCGGACCGATCCAGAGAAGGTAGTGAATGTTTGTGATGTAGTTCTGCACCTCGTCGAAACGGACCGCGGGAATGGCGGCGTAGGGGTTGTCCTGGCCGTCCACCACTTTCTGCTGGAGTGCGTTGAACACCTCGGTCCACGCCATCGGCACCGGGTCGATGCCCCATGCCTTGTAGGCTGCGATCATGATTTCGTTCTTCGGCACGCGGATGCGAAGCCCCTGGAGGTCGGCGGGAGTGCGGACCGGCTTCTTCGAGTTGGTGAGCACCCGGAACCCGCCGGTAAGCCAAGCAATGGCCCGCATGTTCGCCTGCTCCGCCATCGTGTCGTTGAGCCGGTCCCGCAGCGGGCTGTCGAGAACCGCCCACGCCTCTTCGAAGTTGTTCCACATGTAAGGCAGGCTGCAGAACCCGACGATGGGCGCGAAGGGCGTGACATTGTTCACCGCGGCGCTTGTCATGTTGAGGATGCCGCTCGACACCTGGTTCACATTGTCCTGTTCCGAGCCGAGCTGGCCCCCGAGGAAGACGTCGACCTGTATGCGCCCTCCGGAAAGCTCCTCGGCATGCTTCTTGAACGCGTGGCCGAACACGCCGTGGTAGCTGTCGTCGGGGTTGGCCGACGCGAACTTGATCTTGACTTCCTGCGCGAATGCCGGCTGGAGCGCTGCAACGAGCAGCACTGCCGCCAATGTCATGATTTTCTTCATGTCTGATCCTCGGGTTGACGCGTTGCGGCCCGAAGGGGTGCCATGCACCTTCGTCCGCAGACCGGGCGC
>MPNF01000343.1 GCA_002238885.1 Alphaproteobacteria bacterium bin95
GAAAACGGGGATCGAGGATGTCGAAACGTGGAAGGGAGAAGCGTCGGAAAAGGGCGCATCAGGATCAACAGAATCGACGCATGGAGAAGCGGGATCGGGACGAGAGGGAGAGGATCGAGAGGCGCAAGAGGGGAGGGATGAGAGAGGCCAGGAAGGAGGCCAGGGAGAGGGAGTTGGTGCGGATCGGGATAGCGGTAGAGGCGATACGATCAATGCGGTCGGAGGGATGGGGATACCGGGACATTGCCAGGGAGCTGGGAAGGCAGGGGGTGGTCAGACCGCGAGGGGACATCATCTGGTGGGCGGATCACCATGTGGGCCACCTGGTGAGGCGGTTCGGCTTGTAGCGGCCTGGAAGGGGTCGATTGCGGTAGCGGCCCCGGTTCAGAGACCGGGGCCGGCCTTAGCGTGCGATTTTGCTCTCTACCGGAGTTGACCCGCTCTTGAGCGGGACCGGGGCGGTTCGCTCCCGCGCCCGGTCCCTGCACCTTCGAGCCTGTAAGGAGACCCCAAGGCATGAACGACCATACCCCGGATATGATGGCACGCATCGTCGCTGCAATGGCCGGCGATAAGCGCACCGTCGAGGCCCTGTCGATCTTGGAGCGCGCGGAGGGCGACGCCGCCGCCGAACGCGAAGCCGCCGCATTATTCGCCGCCGTGGCGCTGCCGCCCTTCGCCGCAGCCGGGTTGCGAGCGCCGGACAAAGACGAGCAACGGCTGATCGACGCAATCCGGCAGATTCGTGTCCCTTTGGACGAGAACCCGGCCACGATTGCCGCTGCGCTTGCGCCAGCAATCTACTGGAATTTGCGCACCGCAACCCGCATGGCTGCCGAGCCGACGCCGTTGGAACCGACGCCGGCCGTGACAGGCTGGGGCGCGCTACCGCCGCCGCCGGCGCGGGAGTGGATCGTCAAGGGATGGATACCCGCCGGGCGCATTTCGATGCTGACCGGCGAAGGCGGGCGCGGAAAGTCCAGGCTCGCCCTGATGCTCGCCGCCGAACTGGCGAGGGACGGCAGCCGCGACCCTGCGGCCCCGGAAGGCGGCGGGCGATGGATGCCGGGCGGGCCGGAGCTTGGCACCACTGACCCCGCGCCCGTTGTCTTCGCATCGTGGGAGGACGAACGCGACGAAATTCTTCGGCGCCTGCATGACTGGCCGGGAGTGGACGCGACGGGCGATGTGCGGAACGGCCTGCGAGATCGCCTTGGCGACGGCGAGACGGGTCGCCTTGCCTATCTCGACATGAGCGAGCGCGGGCCGATATGGGGGCCGACCGGCACCGGACACACAAGCAATCTCGGCGCGATTACCGCTACCGGGACGCAACTGCGGGACGAATGCGAGCGGCGCGGCGCAAAGCTGCTTATCGTGGACCCGCTCGCCGCTGCCTATGCCTGCAACGAGAACGACCGGGCGCTTGTGCGCGGCTTCCTGGCGGACTGGAACGGCTGGGCCGCGCGGGCCGGATGCGCCGTACTTGTCATCGCGCATCCGCCGAAGTCGGAGGCGGGCTACAGCGGCTCGACGGACTGGCGCAACGGCGTCCGCGCTCTGCTGACCCTCGACCACGAAGGCGAGCGCGACCGGCTCCGGGCCGACAAGATGAGCTACGCCAAGCGGCCGCCGGCGCTGGCGCTGTCGGGCTGGACATGGTGGCGGGCCGCGCCGTGGGAGGACGGCGACTATGCGCCGGGGATAGCATGATGGACGCTCAAGCACGCAACGCAGCGGCGCGGCAACGCGCACAAAACGACCCTCAAGCCGTCGCGGAAGCCGCCGCCAGCAGCGATGAAGTTTGCGACGCGCTGGCGACATGGCCCGTGCCCTGGCTGGACACGACGGACCCCGACGAAATGCGCCGCCGCGCCAACGAAGCCAAAAGCGAGGAAACGCCTGCATGGCGGGCCGTATGGCTGACGATGATGCTGCCCATGTTCCGGCGCGCCGCGCCCTGGCCGGAGCCGGTGCGAGAAGCCATGGGGCTGCCCGCGATAGAACGCCAAGCGGCGGAGATGGTCTGCGACCACTTGGCGAAGCTGCCCACCGCCCCGAATGCAACGGACAAGCTGGCGATGCTTACCCTTGCTGTGGAGTGGGAAGCGAGGCAGCCGCGCGATATGGACAACGCCACCGTCACGGCGACCAAAGGCTTCGGCAACGCCGGTAGCATGGTCCGCCGCGCCGAAATCCTTTCGACACTGGCCCGCGTCGCATGGGAGGACGCCGGCCCCGTGGATGGCGTCATGGTGGACGGCGAGCCGCTGTCGGCACGGATGACAGACCTTTCCGAAGCCTTCCGCAAACCCCGTTCTCGACCCCGCCGCAAGGCCATGCGCAAGCCGGGCGATCAGGGCGAGCTCATACCGTCTCCGCCGCAAGGCATTCCGCGCGTCATGCCCGAGCTTCGCATGACGGCGCTGGAAGGACTGCCGCCGATCCTCGCTGGCGACGCCCACACCCTGATGACTTGGGGCCATGCCCTGGACACACCGTTACGCCTGACCGAAACCGAAGGCGCGGCGCTGTTGTCGAGGACGCGCGACGGCGAATTCCGGCGTCCCCTGGACAGTGACCGCGAACGCTTCCGCGACGCCATGGCGGCACTCCGCGGAACGCTGATCTTCGACCCCTACCGCCCGGACAGCCGTTCCCCCGACTGGCGGGAAATTATGGACATTCAGCGCACCGCTTCCGGCCTGTATGTGATCGGCCCGCCGCTTTGGGCGCAGGAACTCTCTGCCAGCGGCCAGCGTTGGACGCTGACCGCACAAGGAAGCCGCGCGACGGCCCGCTACAAGCTGGCGGGCAAGCAATCCATGGCCGGCCGCATCGTCACCGGCCTGGAGTATCGCCTCTATGCCCGTTTCGACAGCAAGAGCGGCCCCGGCCCCGATGTTCGCCCGGCGAGCGGCAAGAGCGGCCCCGGCCCGGCGGTATTCGTGGACTGGCGGGAGTGCCTGACGCTCGCCGGAGACTGGCACGATCCCAATGATTCCGTCGCTGATGAAGCCGCCCGCCAGCGATTCAATCGAGCCGTCACCACCCTGAAACAGCATGGCTACTTCCTTCCAACGCGGAAGGGCAGCGACGGCAGGGATCATCCGAATCTTCACGGCTCGGCGCCGGCCGGCGATTCGGTCGAAATCATCGGGCGACAGCGCGGCGGACGCGGAACGACTGGCGGGGCAGGCGGACTGCTGATCCGGGCGAGCGCCCGCTATGTCGAGGCGACGACGAAGGCCAACGCGGCGGATGGCAAAGGGTTCGAGTCTGTTCCACTGGTTGACTACGCCGGGGAGCCACTATTACCGCCACCGGACGGCTGAAACGACTCGGCCGGGACCTTGAAATAACCCGTCCGCCTAGACGAAATAACCCGTCCGCCTAGACGAAATAACCCGTCCGCCTAGACGAAATAACCCGTCCGCCTAGACGAAATAACCCGTCCGCCTAGACACGAGCCGCAACGGCCTGAACGCCTTGTGTAGCAAGGGATTGCGGGGCTGACTCACGCGCGCGTCTATGGACTCCTATGGGAGGCTATCAGGCGGCTCCCTTTGAGCGCCCTTGGGGGCGCTGTCGGGGCCGCCTGGAAGGGTAAGAATCATCGCGGATTGCTGCCGGGCGCCGGTAGCGCGCATTCCGGCCCGGCCCGGCCATCGCACAAGCACGCCAGCATGGGGAGGGTCGAATTACGGCCGCACAAAAGGACCCCCTCTTTCGGGATGTTCGCCGCCCTTGCGCCAGGCGCACGGATGAACGCCCTGAAGCCGTCCGCGGCGGGTGAGATCGCACCCGAGCGGCTCCGGATCGGCGCTTTTGGAGCTGGCGATCGGGCGGGTTTCGTTGCAGTCCGCGCAAAGATGGAGGGCTACGGACCGGGGCAGGCCCTTAGCGTACTATTCTGCCCTCTACCGGAATCGACCCCATAGGGCGCCGTCCTGCATCGCGGATTGCCGCCGTGACGGGGCAGGGAACCGCCGCCAGCGTCCGCATGGGCTGTCCCGGCAGGTTTGCCGCCCGAAAGACCGTCATGCGCCTCTACGGCGGTTTTCGCGGGCTTCGCGGTCCTATCCTGCGCTCACACCGCCTTGCCGGCGCATGGACTTCCGGTCAGCCGTGCGCCAGTCTTCGCTC
>MPNF01000344.1 GCA_002238885.1 Alphaproteobacteria bacterium bin95
GAAATGGGCATGATGCCGGTGACGACGAACCGTGTCTTCGGCCACACGCGCAACCCGTGGAACCTCGAAACGACGCCGGGAGGCTCGTCGGGCGGCGCGTCTGCGGCGCTGGCGGCGGGCGAGGTGGCGCTTGCGCACGGCTCGGATATCGGGGGCAGTCTGCGCATCCCGGCCGCTTTCGCAGGCGTCTGCGGCCTGCGCCCGAGCCCCGGACGGGTGCCGCGCACCCATTCCCACCGCTGCTTCAACCCGATGTCGGTGCAGGGCCCGATGGCGCGCTCGGTGGGCGATATCGCGCTCTTCCTCGACGCCATGTCGGGCCACCTGGCAAGCGATCCCCTGAGCCTTCCCGATCCCGCCGCCTCGTTCCGCACGGCGGGCAAGCGGCCCTCCCGGATCGGCTATGTCGCGGATATCGGCCTGGGCGGCGTCGAGCCGGATGTGGCCGCCGTCGTCGAGGCCGCGCTCGCGAAGCTGGATGTCCCGGTGGAACCCATCGCGCTCGATTTCGGCGACATGTCTCGCCTGTTCTCGGTAATGATCGGGCACAACACCTTGATCGAGCGCGCGGACTTCATCGCCGAAAACCGGGAAAGCCTGGAGCGCGTGCTGGGTCTGCTGCTCGACTTTGCGCAGGGACTCACAGCCGAGGACTTCATCTGGGCCGAGCGCGAGCGCGCGGCAGTCTTCCAGCGCCTGTCCGACGCCTTCGAACAGGTCGATGTAATCGTCATGCCGACGGTCTGCTGCACGGCCTTTTCGGTCGAGGAACGCGGCGCCCGGGTGGACGAATGGTCCGAAGCGCCGCCGCCCTGGTTCCAGCAATGCTGGGGCACGGTGCTGACTTCCTGCCCGATCCTGGCGATCCCGGCCGGCCTCACGCCGGGAGGCATGCCCGCCGGGCTCCAGATCGTGGCCCCGACGCGGCGCGAAGACACGGCGATAGCCGCCGGGCGTCTCATCGAAGAAGCGATCGGCACATTGCCGGCTATCGACCCGAGGCCGGCGCCGGCCTCCTGACCCCCAAGCCCCCATACGGAGTCCCGTTCATGGCCGGAAAGATCGACGCCCGCCTCGCCGAACTCGGCATAGAACTGCCCGAGGCGCCCGCGCCCGCCGCCAACTACGTTCCCTGGGTCAGGAGCGGCAACCTGCTCTTCGTGGCGGGGCAGGTTTCCGGCAACAACCAGGGCGTCCACAAGGGCCGCCTCGGGGACGATCTCGGCCTCGAAGAAGGCGTTGCGGCCGCGAGGGCATGCGCGCTGAACCTCATCGCGCAGGCCAAGGCCGGCTGTGGCGGCGACCTCGACCGGGTGGCGCGGGTCGTCAAGCTCGGCGGCTTCGTCAACGGCACGCCGGATTTCGTCCAGCATCCCCAGGTCGTGAACGGCGCCTCGGACCTCATCGTCGAAATCTTCGGCGACAAGGGCCGCCACGCCCGCTTCGCCGTCGGCGCGCCTGCATTGCCGATGGGCTTCGCAGTCGAGGTCGATGCCGTGTTCGAGATCGACTGAAGCCCGTGCCCGACGGCAAGGAACCGATCTCCGTTCGTATCGCGTCGGGCGTTGACGCCGTTTCCGCCGAGGACTGGGACGCCTGCGCCGGAGACGGCAATCCTTTCGTTTCGCATGCCTTCCTGAAGGCGCTCGAAGACGGCGGCGCCGTCGGGGCCGACACCGGCTGGGCGCCGCAGCACCTGGTCGTCGAGGACGAAACGGGCCAAGTGTCGGGCGTCACTCCCTTCTACATGCGCGGCGACAGCTACGGGGAATATGTCTTCGACCATGGCTGGGCGCATGCTTATGAGCGCGCCGGCGGCCACTACTACCCGAAGCTGCTGAGCGCCGTACCGTTCTCGCCGGTGCCGGGCCCGCGCCTTCTGGTGCGCCCCGGCACTTTCGCCGAACAGGCGCGCGCGGCGCTCGCCTCGGCCATGGTGGAGGTCGGCAGGCGGGCCGGCGTGTCGTCGGTCCATGTGAACTTCCTGCCGGAGGAAGAATGGGACTATCTGGGCGAATTCGGCTTCCTGAAGCGCCTCGGCCAGCAATATCACTGGTACAATGACGGCTACGGGACCTTCGACGACTTCCTGAACGCGCTGAACTCGCGCAAGCGCAAGACCATCCGCAAGGAGCGCCGGAAGCTGGAGGAGTGGGGCCTCACCTTCGAGGCGCTCACCGGCGACGATCTCCGGGAACATCACTGGGACACGTTCTTCCGCTTCTACCGCAATACCGTGGACCGGAAATGGGGCGGCGCCTATCTCACGCGCGATTTCTTCTTCCGGCTGCACGAGACGATGGCCGACAGGACGGTGTTGATCGTCGGCCGGCGCGAGGGACGGATCGTCTGCGGCGCCCTCAACATGCGGGGCGCCGATACGCTCTACGGCCGCAATTGGGGCTGCGACACGCGCTTCCGCTTCCTGCATTTCGAGGCCTGCTACTACCAGGCCATCGACTATGCGATCCGCGAGGGCCTGGCCCGGGTCGAGGCCGGCGCGCAGGGCCAGCACAAGATCCAGCGCGGCTACGTCCCCGTCGAGACCTACAGCGCCCACTGGATCTCCGACCGCAATTTCCGGCGCGCGGTCGCGGACTATCTCGAACGCGAGCGCGACGCCGTCGGCGAGGAAATCGAGTTCCTCGCGGACTTCGCGCCGTTCCGGAAAGAGGGATAGGCGTCAGCCGAGCCGGGCGAGTGCCCCTTCCAGCGCTGTGCGCCGGCCGGCGAGTTCGTCGCGCTGCTCCCTCTGGTCCTCGACCACCTCCGCCGGGGCGCGGGTCAGGAAGCGCTCATTGGAGAGCTTCTTGTCGATGCCGGAGATTCTGGAATCCAACTGCGCCATTTCCCGGTCCAGGCGCTCGCGCTCCTTGCCGAAATCGATCACCTCGGCAAGCTTGAGGGCAACCGATGCGCCGGGCAGCGCTACCTCGACCGAACCCGCCGGCGCCGTTCCCGCACTCAGGCTTTCCAGCCGCGCCAGGCGCAGGATCTGCGGTTCGTTGCGTGTTGCGCGGGCGGCAACTTCGCCGTCAGCGCCGACAAGCACGGCATCGATCTTCGCGCCCGCCGGGACATTGAGTTCGGACCGAACCCGGCGAACCTCGGAAATCAGCAATATGGCCCAGTCGATCTCGGCCGGCGCCTCCCCGGCCTCGTCGTCGGGCCAGGCCGCGCCGATCAGGCCGCCCTCGACCAGTCCGAGCGCCTCGTTCAACTCCTCGGTCACGAACGGCGTCAGCGGGTGCAGCATCCGCAATATGCGGTCCAGCACCCATGCAGCGGCGGCCCGCGTTTCTTCCGCAGCCTTGCCGCCCTCGGCAAATACCGGCTTGGCGAACTCGATGAACCAGTCGCAGAACTCGCCCCAGACGAACCGGTAAAGGACATCCGCCACCTCATTGAAGCGGTAAGCGTCCATCGCCGACTCCACCTGCCGGCGCGTCTCGACGGTCCTGGCGACGATCCAGCGGTTCAGGGTTTCCTCGACCGCCATGGGATCGAAGCCGGGCCGGGGCGCGCAGCCGTTCATCTCGCAGAAGCGCGCGGCGTTCCAGAGCTTGGTGGTGAAATTGCGGTAGCCCGCAACCCGGCTTTCGGAGAGCTTTATGTCGCGGCCCGGCGCAGCGAGCGCGGCCAGCGTGAACCGCAGCGCATCGGCCCCGTAGCTCGCGCACATGTCCAGAGGGTCGATGATATTGCCCTTCGACTTGGACATCTTGGCGCCCTGCTGGTCGCGCACGAGCGCATGGATATAGACCGTCCGGAACGGCACATCGCCCATGAAATGCAGGCCCATCATCATCATCCGGGCGACCCAGAAGAAGATGATGTCGAAGCCCGTCACCAGCACGTCGCCCGGATAGTAGCGGTCGAGCTCCGGCACCGGCTCGGGCCAGCCCAGCGTCGAGAACGGCCAGAGCGCGGATGAGAACCAGGTGTCGAGCACATCCGGGTCGCGCTGCAGTTCCACGCCCGGCCCGAAGCGCGCCTCGGCCTCCGCCCTCGCCTCCGCTTCGGTCTCGGCGACGAACACCGAACCTTCCGGACCGTACCAGGCCGGAATCCGGTGCCCCCACCAGAGCTGGCGCGAGATGCACCAGGGCTGGATGTTGCGCATCCACTCGAAATAGGT
>MPNF01000345.1 GCA_002238885.1 Alphaproteobacteria bacterium bin95
ACAGGATCCGGGGCGAGAAGCCGGCGACGCGCCAGTTCGTCCGGTGGACCGAGTCCGCGCCGCTGGTGAACGCCTTCGGCGTGTGGCTCGACGAGCAGCGCTCGCGCGTCTCGCCCAAGTCCCGCCTCGGCGAGAAGCTCACCTACATCGCCAACCAGTGGGACAGGATGCTCGTGTTCCTCTACGACGGGCGCGTCGAGATGGACAGCAACTTCGTCGAGAACCGAATCCGCCCGGTGAAGCTCACCGCGAAGAATGCGCTGTTCGCGGGCCACGACGAGGGCGCCCGCTCCTGGGGCCGCGCCGGCTCGCTCATCGAGACCTGCAAGATGAACGGCGTTGAGCCCTACGCCTGGCTCAAGAATACGCTGGAGAAGATCGCCGCCGGCCACCCGCTGTCGAAAATCCACGAGCTGCTGCCCTGGAATTTCGAGCCCGGGGCCAACCCCACCTGATCGCGGCGTTCAACCCGACCTCCCACAAATCCCGTCCGTCAACCCTGACCTCGACGTGGGGCTCAGACCCCGCTTACGCATGCTGCGTATAGATGACCGGTCGAGGTGCGGCGCCATCAGGCGGTCGCGCAGGGCTGTGCGGCGGTCGTCGAGGAACCGGTCGGCATCCCTGCGCCAGGCCGGGAACCCTGCCAGTTCGTGCATCGGCGCGCCCGGATTGTCGGTGACGTGCCTGTCGAGTTCGAGGGCCCTCTCGGCGAGGGAGAAGGCCCGCTCGCGCAGCGCCTCGGCATCGTGCATGCGTTTTTCGGCGCCATCCATCTGCTTGTCGAAACGCCCGAGGCGCTGGCCGAATTCCGACAAACGACATCGAACAACGTGCGGTTTCCCGATGCGCTGACGCGCAGTGCTTCCCCCAAGAATTCGGAATGAATGGGTTCTGTACGACTTGTCGTTTTCCTGATAACCTCGAAGGTATTGAGAGCCTTCATCCGCTCAACCCCCCCACCACTCGCCGTCCTCCCTCGGGACGACATTGTCGAAGAAATCCGGGGAAGCGCCCGGTTTCGAAGGAATGTATGGGCACGAGGGCGCGGGGGGCAAGGGCGGCGGCGAAGCGTTGCAGGTCGGCTGTCGAGGCGTGGCCGGAGGTGTGGATAGGCGCCCATACGACGCCATTGCGCTCCAGCCAGTGAAGGACCCGCTGCGAGGAGTCCTCCTTCAGGTAGCCGTCCCACATCGAGTAGGTGAAGCCGGCGCCGTCCAGCACCGAAGCGACGCCCCGATCCCGCATCGCCAGAGGGCGGAACAGCATGACTGCCCTTTCGGCCAAGTCCGGCAGGGCCTCGGGGAAGACGCGGTTCCGTCCGTGCCGGTCGAGGTCCGCGAACAACCCTTTGTCCTTGACGAACACCCATTGGCGGTGCGGGATATCCTCCGGCCGCGCAAGACCCTCCGCAATGTTCGGGACGCAAACCTGAAAGGATACGGCGTCCGCATCATGCCCTCGGGCACGAAGCGCTATTTCATCCACAGCCAGCACCGGGGCCATCGGGTTTGGAAGATCGTCGGCGATGCAGCGGTCATGACCGAGGCCGAAGCACGCGCCCGTGCCCGGTCCATGCTGGCCGCACTGCGCGACGACAGGGATATTGAGACGGAAGCGTCCGGCGATGCGCTGTTCGAGACCGTCGCGGAGGAAGTTTTCGTCCGCTACGGCAGGCGCTGGAAGCCGCGCACGCTTGCGGTCAACCGCCGCTATCTCCGCAGTCAGATACTGCCCTTCTTCGCGGGTCGGCCCGTCGCGGAAATCACCCGGGAGGAGGTGCAGCGCTGGTTCCGCTCGCTCCATGCGACTCCGGCGGCGGCGAACCGTTCGGCGCCGATCCTGTCGGTCATCATGCAGCAGGCCGAGGCCTGGGGCCTTCGTCCGGAGACCGGCAATCCCAGCAAGGGCATAAAGCGCTACCGGCAGAAGCGCTCGGAGCGCTTCCTCTCGCCAGAGGAATACCGCCGTCTCGGAATGGTTCTGGAACGGCATGAGGCCCGGCAGCCATTCCGTGTTGCGGCCTTGCGCCTGCTTCTGCTGACCGGCTGCCGAAAGTCGGAGATTGTCACGCTGGAATGGCGCTTCTACCGCGACGGCAGGCTCTACCTTGGTGACAGCAAGATGGGGCCATTCTTCGCCTCAGGCCTAGTCAGGGCCCTGCGGGGCCATACGGTGCCTAACGGGTTATATTGATTATTGTTTTTCAAATCTCCGGAGTTCCCGCCCTCTTGCAACAGGGCCATATGGGGCTGTAAGGTAGCGCACCGAGATGATACCGCTCAGGTTCGTCTTGATACCACGCTTTGGGCCCGATCCGGGGCCCGCCGCCGGGGAGCGCCATGCCCAAGAGAAGCACCCTTCGCCTCACCATCCGCAGCATCACCGCCCTGCCGGCCACCGGCAGGGATGCCTTCTACTGGGACCGCGATCTGGCGGGCTTCGGCGTCCGCGTCCAGCCCAACGGCCGCAAGGTCTATGTCGTGCAGTCCAGGGGACCGGCCGGCCTGAAACGCGTCACCCTCGGACCCTTCCTCGGGGTCGCGCTCGACCGCCGGCGGCGCGAGGCCGCCAGGGTCATCGACCGCATCAAGCGCGGCCTCGACCCGATCCCGCCTGAACTCGAGCCGGACCCCACCGTCGCCGACCTCGCGGCACGCTGCATGCGCGCCTATGTCGAGGTCCAGTGCAAGCCGAAGACCCAGGCGCTCTACCGGAACGCCATCGACAAGCACATCCTGCCAGCGCTCGGAACCATGCTCGTGAAGGACGTCCGCTCGAAGCACGTCATCGAACTCCATGACCGAATGCTCAACACGCCGTCGATGGCCAACCACGTCGTCGGAATGCTCTCGAAGATGTTCTCGCTGGCCGCGATCTGGGAGCTTGTGCCTCACGGCCGCAATCCCTGCAAGCGGGTCAAGCACTACCGCGAGGAGCCCCGCGAGCGCTTCCTGTCGCCGGACGAGTACCGCAGTATCGGCGCGGCGCTCAGAGAAGCCGAGGCCGACGGCTCGATGTGGCCGCTGGCGGTCGCCGCGATCCGGCTCCTCATGCTGACCGGCTGCCGCAAGTCGGAGATCCTCACGCTCAGGTGGGACGACGTGGACCGCACGGCGGGCGAGTTCCGGCTCCGCGACGGCAAGCGCGGTCCGCGCATGGTGCCGCTCACCACGCCTGTCCTGAAGGTGCTCGACGGCATCGAGCGAGTCCCGGACAACCCCTGGGTCATCCGCAGCAACAAGCCCGGCGCGCATCTGCCGGGCCTCAACTACTACTGGAACCGCATTCTGGACCGCGCCGGTCTGGAGGGCGTGCGCATCCACGACCTGCGCCACTCCCATGCCTCGGAGGCGCTCGCGCTCGGCGAGAGCCTGAGCATGATCGGCAAGCTCCTCGGACACACCAAGGTCGCCACCACCGCCCGGTATGCGCATCTGGTGCAGGACGCCGAGAAGGCAGCGGCCGCGCGCACCGGCGACAGCATCGGTGCCCACCTCGCCCCGAACGGCGCCGGGGCCGCGTAGGGGGGACACGCCATGGCAGTGCTGCAATACAAGACGATTTCCAACCGCACTGTGACGGCGCTCTCGGTCGAGCGCGACACCGTGTTCTGGGACCGCGAGCTCAGGGGCTTCGGGGTTCGGGTCTATCCCACCGGCGGCAAGCTCTACCTCGCCCAGGCACGCGGCCCGGACGGGCCGGGCAGGCCGCACAAGGCGCGCCGGATCACGGTCGGCCGCCACCCGGTGCTCGACGCCGAAGAGGCGCGCCAGCGGGCCACGCTCATCATCGCGCGGATCAAGGCCGGAGAGGACCCGGTTCCGCTTCCGCTGCCCGCGAAACACCACGGCGGCCCGACCGTGACGGACCTCGCCGGGCGCTATCTCGAACAGCACGTCGCGGTGCGCTGCAAGCCGAAGACGCACAAGACCACCCGCAGCGTCCTCAACCGCCACATCGTGCCGGCGCTGGGCAAGCTACCGCTCGCCGCGGTGGAGCGCCGCCACGTCATGGCACTCCACGAGAGCCTCTGCGAAACCCCCGCGATGGCCAACATGGTTGTCGCGACCCTGAGCCACATGTACGTGCTCGCCGACGACTGGGAGCTGGTCCCCGACGACTTCGACAATC
>MPNF01000346.1 GCA_002238885.1 Alphaproteobacteria bacterium bin95
GTCCGTGAGAGCAATGCTGAAAGGCTTCCGGGTCGAGGCGGCCGAGGCGGAGGCGGCACGCTGGGCGGCTCTGCTGGAAGACCGGTCGGACCGCTGGCCGCAGCATCTCCGCAACGGCATGCGCGCTCTGGCGGAAGGCCTGCTCGCGTCGGGGGGTGCGCTGGCTTCCGTTGACGAAAACGCGGTTTTGGCCGGGGCGGAGGAACGGAGGCTGGACTCCTATCGCGCACGGCGCAGCCCCGAGATGCTCAGCTCCGGCCTGCTGCTGGCCGCGGTGATGAACGCGGTCCCCGAAGAAGGCCTCGGCTACATCGAGATGCTTCGCGTCATCGAGGACAGCGCCGGAGCCGCAAGCGGCTGGCGACTGCCGGCAGGCATGCGGCCGGAGGGCTATCTGGACCATCTGGTCCATCGGGGCGCGCTTCAGGACGACGGGACCGGACGCCTCGCCTGCCCGATTCCGAGTTTTCGCCAATTCCTGGTCGAGGCCGGGAGCTAATACCAGCGGTCGTTGGCGGGAACCGATGCGAGAGTCCGAATTCGGCGACGGCGAGGCGGAGCCGGGGCATTCGCTGTTGCCCGGACACCCCCACTTGTCACCCCGGACGGTGCGGAGCGCCGATCCGGGGTCCAGCCTGTAGAGGTCCCTGCGGGCCGCGCCGGCAGTGCTGGGCCCCGGATCGCAGTCCGGGGCGACAATCTGAGGGCCGGAGCGACAATGCGACCCATGATCCCGGCCATGAATCCCAACTCGAACCCGCTGGTATAAGCCGGCAGCGCCCGTTCAGGCTGCGGGACTGAGAGGCTTCCCGGTCGGGCAGCACTCTGTCTGGCGCCGGTCGTCCTCGCGCGGCCCGAGCGCGTTGAACAGCGCGTCGGTGTCGTCGGTGATCCGGTACCACTCCCAGCGCAGGCCCTGCGGCTCCGTCGCCCAGACCTTGTTCTGGGCCGCGTGGCAGCAGCGCGTTTCCTGCTCGATCAGATGGTCGATGCCGGCGGCCTCGAGGCGCTCGGTCGCGGCAGTGACGTCCTCTTCCCGGAAGACTTCGACGCCCAGATGGTTGATGCGCTCGCCCGCGCCGGGGCGCTCGAACAGCACGAGCTTGAGCGGCGGGTTGTCGATGGCGAAATTGGCATAGCCCGGCTTGCGCTTGTGGACCGGGGCCGCGAACATCTTCGAATAGAAGTCGATGGCCTGTTCGAGATCGTCCACATTGAGGGCGAGTTGCAGGCGCATGGCAGCCTCCTTCAGGGCTGGACCGGAGGCCGGCAGGCCCCCTGGCAGCAATTGTCGGTAAGGAACCGCAGCAGCGCTTCCATGTGCGGAAAGTCGGCGGCATAGACGAGCTCGCGGCCGTTGCGCGCGCGCCGCAGCATGCCCGCGTCCTTCAGCGTCTTCAGATGGAAGGAGAGCGTCGCCGCCGGAAGGTCGAGCGCACCGGCGATGGCGCCGGCAGGCAGGCCCTCCGGCCCCCGCTCGACCAGCAGCCGGAACACGTCGAGGCGCGTCTCCTGCGCCAGCGCGCCCAAGGCAGAGATTGCGGCAGCCTTTTCCATATTTCCAAAATAATGGAATAGCGGAGCCTGTCAAGCCCGAATCAGAATGGAGACGTCTAGGGTACTGGCCCCTATCCGGTTGTATGGGTGATCTCTGGTATTGCGTCAAAAAAACCGATCAACCCAATCATCAAGTCAAGCAAGTACCACGTTGGGCTTTGTCGTCAATTGAACTGTATCGTTACCTTGCTATACACCGTATTGAGAATCTAGACCTCTGCTAGAACATAAGGAACTTGTGCCGTAACATTGTATCGAATCTGCACTCATAAATTGGGAAACAGAAATCCCACAATCTTAAAGCATAGCATGACAGACAAGAAAATGACAAATGCTCTAAACAAACCACCCCAAAACCCTATTGAGCCATCCATATCCATATCCAAATATTGTGAGAATGTTATTGATCGGGTACTAAGCAAGTTTCCGCCCCCAATAGCCACCCTGTCGAAAATAGGTTGACTAACAATACATCGAATGTAGAATTTTTCATCTTGCTGAATTTCCACTATTTTCAAACGTCTATAATTTTTTCCTTCCTCCATCAATGTCTTAATGTTTTGTCTTGGGACATAGCCACACTCCCTGATCTCCGATCTACCAAAATCTAGTGTTATTATTATATCTTTCGCCGGCTCACTTGCCGAGCCGTCAACTTCCAATTCCATCTCAAATGCTGCCGGAACATCCATCGCAACACTTGAGATATGAATTGAAGAGATCGATATATCCGGTGATGGCTTCTTTGAAGGTTTTTCAGAATTTATGACCTGAGTCCCAATTTCCTTCCCTGGAGATTGAAAGATATAAATACCAACAGTCACGGCGCAAGTCAATAGACCTACGACAATCGTAGCGATCACATTTCTTCGGGACCATCGATCACTCATTTGTCGTCACTACGCATGCAGTCCATCGCAAGTGGTTAACCTTGAGTTATGGCAATGGTGCCTGACCAGTTATCTGAGTAATCACTCGCACAGCATCTGAAAGCGAACCACCCCAGCGATGCAGCCAGTCTGGAATTGTATCCGGCAGGACATGAAGCCACGCTGTATCACTACCAGAGCGCCCACCGTGTTGCGACGAAATGCCTCCTGCCGACCATTGGTACAAAATCAATGTCTTTGGCAGGACCCAACAATGAGCATCGAATGGGCTAAGTCCCAAGCATACTGCGAATTCATAGTTTTGGTCCCGCAATTGCTGAAACCTATATGAACCGCTCTTCCATAGTGTACTCATCTTTATCTCGGCTCGTTGGCCCGCGATGATCCTATCGGCTTGGGCGTCCGGAGACCGGACCACATCAAACCCCTTGGTCGCCAAGAACCCAGCGACCAGCTTTTCTCCGATGGTACCGACCTGTCTGGACGGCCTGGTTTTTATCCATGCAAAGGGACTGCCGTCCCAAGAAGCATCCTGCGCTTCTTGATATTCACTCTGGAGGGTCCGGGAACAGGAAGCCAGTATGTCCACTTCCGGATCTTGGATTCGGCGCATTCGGTTCAGCCTCCACAGGCGGAGCGGGGACACGGCGTCCCGCTTCATGGAAAATAGGATTTAGGAGCGCGAGGCGGCGGGCCATGACGCGGACGGCTTCGGGGTTGCTGTCCACCAGCACCGCCTGCCGACCGGCGCGGACTGCCGCCTCGCCGGTTGTGCCGCTGCCGGCGAAGAAGTCGAGCACCCGGTCGCCCGGATTGGAATGCACGCGGACGATCCGATTGAGAATTGCGACGGGCTTTTGCGTCGGGTAGCCGGTCTTCTCCCTGCCGTTCGGGCTCACGATCGTCTGCCACCACACATCGGTCGGCGTCTTGCCGCGCGCCGCCTTCTCCGGCCCCACAAGGCCCGGCGCCATATAGGGAATCCGGTCTATGTCCTCGTAGCGGTAGGTATAGTTCTCCGGGTCCTTCGCATACCAGAGGATGTTGTCATGCTTGGCGGACCAGCGCCGCTTCGACCGCGCGCCGTAATCGTAGGCCCAGACGATCTCGTTGATGAAGTTCTCGCGCCCGAAGATTTCGTCCAGCAGCACCTTGCAGTAGTGCGATTCCCGGTAATCGATATGGAGGAAGAAGGAGCCCGTGGGCGCGAGCAGCCTGTGCGCCTCCCGGAGCCGGGGCTCGATGAAGGCCATGAAGTCTTCGAAGTTGTCGTTCCATGAGGAGGTTCCGAGACGAACCGTCCGGTAGCGCTTGCCCTGGAAGCCCGTCCGGTCGCCCTTGTCGTCGCGGATCGTCCTGAGGCGCGTGCGGGCCTGTGCTTTGCCCGTGTTGAAGGGCGGGTCGATATAGATGAGGTCGAAGGCGCCGTCCTCGAAGCCGGAGAGCACCTCCAGATTGTCGCCCAGGTGGATTTCGAGCTTCGGCGATGCGCCGGGCGAAGCCATTACGCCGCGCGGGCCAGCCGGCCGGGCAGCGCGCCGGTGGCCTCGCCCTCCTCGAAGGTGACCTCGCCCGCGCAGACCGTCGCCCGGTATCCTTCCGCCCGCTGTACCAGCCGTCGGCCGCCGGCAGGCAGGTCGTGCGCCATCACCGGGGGCCGAATCCGCAGCCGGTCGAAATCGATGA
>MPNF01000347.1 GCA_002238885.1 Alphaproteobacteria bacterium bin95
GCGGGGCCAGGGTCGATTGCGGCAATGCGCTGAACCATCCTGGGCCCTTCCACCTGCCCGTGCTCATAGGCCAGCACCACGAAACGGCCCTGCACCGCCCGGAGAAGTTCGCCCGGCCGCAGAAGGAAATCCGGATTGCGGGGCCGGCCGAAAGCTTCCTGACCCTCGGCGAATGTTTCATAGAGCAGGAGCCCGCCCGGCGCGACTAGGGAAACCGTGGCGGGGAGCGTGGGGCGATGGAGGTAGTTGACGACCACGACCGCCCCGAAACGCCGGTCCGCGAACGGCCACGGGCTGCCGTCTTCGAGGTCCCAGGCAAGTCCGTCCGGCAGGCGGGAAACATCCCTGTCAACGGAGAGCACGGGATGGCCTCGGGCTGCGAAGAACCGGGTATGGCGGCCCCCGCCTGCGGCCAGGTCGAGTACGGGCGCGGCGGGCGGTACGAGGTCGGCGAAGCGCGCGACCCAAGCGGATACTGGCATCGAACCGACTATGACATTATATGTGGAGCATGATCGTTTACCGGCTCATCTGCAAGAACGAGCATGAGTTCGAGGCTTGGTTCCGCGACAGCGCCGCCTGCGACGCGCAGATCGCGGAAGGCAAGGTGATGTGCCCGCATTGCAGCGACACGTCGGCGCGCAAGAGCCTGATGACGCCCAATGTCGCGCCCAAGGGGGCGGAAGGCGCGTCCGGCAAGTCGTCGGAGCGCCGGGCGGCCATTGTGCGGGAACTCCGCGAACTGCGCCGCAAGGTCGAGGAAAACTGCGACTATGTCGGTCCGCGCTTTGCCGAGGAGGCGCGCCGCATCCATTACGGCGAGACCGACAGCCATGCGATCTACGGCGAAACGACGCCCCGGGAAGCCGAGGCGCTTGCCGAAGAAGGCATAGAGTTCGGCCGCATCCCCTGGGCGCCCCGGCTGGACAGCTGACGGCCGCAACCCGGACCGCAGTTCAGCGTCCTCCCACTGTCATGGCATCGATCCGCAGGGTCGGCGCGTTGACGCTGCTCCGGAATATCAGGTCGTCGGCAGCGTCGATGCCGAGCAGCATGTCGCGCAGGTCCCCCGCTATCGTGATTTCGTTCGCCGGTTCAGCGATCTTGCCGCCGCGAATCGCGAAGCCCGCCGCGCCCTGGCTGTAACGCCCGGCGACCAGATCGACGCCGGGTCCCATGACCGACGTAACGAACAGGCCGAACTCGATCTCGCCGATCAGCTCTTCCGGGGGAACGCGCCCCGGCTCCAGATAAAGATTGGAGGATGCAGGGCCGGGCGCCGAGCCGGCGCTGCGTGCGGCATTGCCTGTCGGCGGCAGGCCGAGTTGCCGGGCGGAGCGCAAGTCCAGCAGCCAGGAGCGGAGCACGCCGTTTTCGACCAGGGCGCGGCGTGCGCAGGACAGCCCTTCGGCGTCGAACGGATGCGATCCGGTGCCGCGCCGGCGGCCGGGATCGTCGATCAGCATCATGCCTTCCTTCAGCACCGCCTCCCCCATCGCGTCCTTGAGAAAACTGGTGCCGCGCGCGACGGCAGCGCCGTTGATGGCCCCGGCGAGTGCGCCGACGAGCCTTCCCGCGAGGCGCTGCTCGAAGACCACCGGCATGACCGCCGTCTCCGGCTTGACGGGACCGAGCCGGCGCACCGCGCGCTCTCCTGCGCTCCGGCCCAAGGCCGCAGGTTCCGCGAGATCGGAAGCGTGGACGGCCTGGGACCAGTCGTATTCGCTCTCCATCGCGGTGCCCTCGCCGGCCAGGACCGATACGGACAGCCCGCATCCGGACCTCCTGTAGCCGCCGGCGAATCCGTTGCTCGACACGAGCGCGACATGGGTTTCGGTGCGGCCCGCGCCGGCGCCTTCCGAATTGGTGACGCCCGGCACATCGAGTGCCGCTGCTTCGGCTTCCGCGGCCTTCCGGACAAAGTCCTCCGAAGCCGGCACGTTCGCGTCATAGAGGTCCAGGTCGGGCCAGTCCGACGCCAGAAGCGCCGGGTCCGCCAGTCCGGCATGGGGATCTTCCGGCGCGGCGCGCGCCATGGCGACCGCCCGCTCGACCAGTGCAGCCGCCGTTTCCCGCTGCCGGTCGGCAGTTGCGACCACCGCCTGGCGCCGCCCCACCAGAACCCGCAGGCCGGTCTTGCGGAGTTCGGAGCGCTCCATATGTTCGATCTTGCCGAACCGCACCGTCGCTTCGAGCGAGCGGCTGTCGATATCGACGGCATCGGCTTCGTCGGCTCCCTGCGCGCGCGCTTCGCGCACGAGGTCGCCCAGGAAGTTCAGGACATCGTTCGTCATGGCGTGGCGACCATAGCCGATGGGGACGGACGCGTCTTGTCGCCGGCGTGCGCGGGCGCGTCGCAGCGGGGAAGCACCGGGGCCGGATAAGAAAAGGCCGCCCCCGCATTGCGGGAGCGGCCTGGCGCGAAGGGGAGGAGCAACGCGCCTTATGACTTGGCAGGGACCGCCTTTTCCGCGGGTTTGGCCGCCGGAACAACCATCGCTGCCGTCTCGTCCATGGCATCGCGGACGCGCTTGTCGAGCATGCCGAATACGTCGCGGCCGGTCCTGGTCGACATTTCCGCAAGTTCCCCGGCTCCGGCGACCGCAGACTCCCAGGCGCCCTTGACGAGCGCTGCGCTGCGCTCCGCCTTGTCCTCGAAGCTCGCATCGCCGAAGAACATGTTCATGTTGGCGGCGGAAGCCTCAACCGCCTCGCGCGCCAGTTCGCCCTGGCGGCGCACGACGGCGCCCGCGCCCTCGAACGCCGTCTGGCCGGCGGCGGTCATGGCCTCGACATTCTTGCGGTGCAGCGCCATCGCGCCCTCGGCATCGAAGGCCGGAATCTTGAAGTCGGCCATGAACCGGGCCGGGTCGAAATCGGCAAAGGGCATCTTGTACATCGCTCTTTTTGTCTCCGTTCCTGTCTCGGGAGCCGGCTGCCGCAGAAGGCCGCGGGCGTTGTCTCGCAGTGCAATATTGTTATGCTGCAATGCAGCGTCAAGTATTTTTTGTGCGCCGCAAAAATTTTTTCAGCGGCGCCGGCCTTCCAGAACGGGCCCCCACCGCTTCAACGCCTTGTCGAGCCTCGCCATGGTCTGGCCCAGATCCTCGCTGTCGTCCCTGAGCCAGACGCGCATGACGGAAAGGTGTATCCCGGCGAGCAACTTCACCCGCAACAGGCCGAACGGCAGGCGTGGCGGCGCGCCCGCGGCTTCGAGCATCCAGGCCATGGAACGGGCCAGAGCCGGCGCCAGCGGCGCGCCGGCCCACGGGTCGCGCGGCAATTCGCGCCAAAGCGCCTCGATGGCCCTGCGATGCGGCTTGAGCGCGTCATATCGGCGCATCAACAGATCGAACAGCCGGTCGCGAAAGGACATCTCTCCATTCGGTTCGGTCTCGGCCAGCACGGCCGCATCGATCCGTGCAACCGCTGCCGTCGCCAGCGCGCATTTCGACGGGAAGTGGCGATAGATGTCCGCGAGACTGCATTCCGCGTGCGCCGCAATATCGGTGAATGTCGCCCGCCCCCAGCCGTGCTCGGCGGAAACAGCCAGTGCGGAGTCGAGAATAGTGTCGGCGTCCATGACACGTCCTCCTTCTGAGCGCAATATGGGGCACGACACCGAGCAAGGGGAGGGCGGAACGATGAGTTTTCGCATCCGCAACCTGGACCATGTCGTGCTCCGGGTCCGCGACATGGAGACGGCGCTGGCCTTTTATACCGGCGTGCTCGGCTGCCGGGAGGAGCGGCGGCTGGAGGAGATCGGCCTGGTGCAATTGCGCGCCGGGGCGAGCCTGATCGATCTGGTGCCGGGCGAGCCGGAGCCCTCCGGCGCCAATATGGACCATTTCGCGCTGCGAATTACGCCGTTCGACGAGCCGGGCCTTCGAGCCTGGCTTGCCGAGCACGGTATCGAGACGGAGGCGGCGCTTCCGCGCTACGGCGCCGAAGGCACCGGCCCGTCGATCTATATCCGGGATCCGGACGGCAATACCGTCGAACTGAAGGGACCGCCCACGGGCCTGGGCACTGCTGCATAGAGCCCCCGGCCCTTTTCGTCACCCCGCAAAGGCGCGGGTCCGTCCCTGACCGGTTGCGTTCGGCGTGAAGGTCGGGAAATG
>MPNF01000348.1 GCA_002238885.1 Alphaproteobacteria bacterium bin95
GCGGGCATCCTCCTCCGCGCGCCCTCGCCGGGAGCGAAGATGCAACCCTCCACATGCGGAACCTCCGCTCTGGGAAGGTTGGACAGGTGAATCAGACCGTTTTCCTTCCTGACCAGGGTGATGGTCGCCCGGTCCGAAGCGCTTCCGTCGCGGCAGTCGCAGAGAATCCACAGGTTCCTCTCCCGCGCGTAGCCGACCGTCGCACGGTAGACCGGATCCTCTCCGGGAAGATCGATGCCCTGCTTCACCCGGCGCAGGGCGCCTTCCTCCTCCCGCGACATTGCCCGGAGAATGGAGAGCGGAGGCTTCGCTTTCCTGTTCGTTACGAGGTGAAGAACCATGACGGGTCCGAAGCCCCTTTCCCCAACGGAGGCAGCATACCGCAGGACCTTCCGCCTGGCCGATGCCGTCCGGGCGCGGTCTCCCTGGCCGCGCGGACCGGCAAGCGCATGTCGCCAGCGTTCACCACAGCGAGAGCCTCAAGACCCAATACCGCCCCGTGCCCAGCTCCTGCCGCCACAGTTCCTGTCGCTCTTCGCCCAGGCTCCGCCCCTGGACAAGGGCCTCGGCCTCGCGAGCTTCCTCCCGGATCCAGGAAGCGCGCAGGCAACCCCCGGCGGTCAGGCGGGCAAGCGGCAGGTAACGTTCTCCGCAGGGCCGGTCGTCCGAGCGCGCCGTCTCCCGCAAGACGCAGATGTCCGCATCCGGCAACAGCGCCGCCCGCCGTTTGACAAGCTCGGCCTCGACATGCACGATGGTCTGCCGGCCGGTTCGGGCATGGAGGTCGTCGGCCGAGAGGTCGGGCGGAGCGTATTCGCTCCAGTGCAGCAGGTCGCCGGCCACGACATCGCCCTTGCACAGGCAGGAGAAGCGTTCCGACGAGACGGGCCGTTCCCGCATCAGGGCCGCATTGCGCAACTCCTCATGGACCCAGTCGGCGCGCCAAACGGTTCCTTCCGCGAGTTCGTCGGCGCGAACGTCTTCGTGCGGATCGTCGGGTTTCGGCCCCGAAACAATCCATTCCAGTTCCAGCTGGTCTTCCGACGCCAGCCCGCCGGCCAGTCCGGCCGCGACCACGACCAGTTCGCCGTCGGGCAAGCGGGGATGGTAGGCGATGCGCAACCGGTCGCCTTCGACAAGCAGTTCCTTTCCGGGCCAGCGGCGCTGGAACGCATGCTCGGCCTCTGGATCGCGCAGACGCGCCCGCTCCTCGCGGATCATGTCCGTGACAAGCGCCTCCTCCGCCTCCGGCAACAGGCTGCGTTCGGGCGCTGCCTTGAGGGCTTTGTCCAAACGCGTCCACACCTCGGGACGGCTCCGCCAGTGTCCGTTCTGCCGGAGGTCGTCGTCGGCCAGCGCCGCCGTGGCGTCCTCCGCGAAATGCAGGTTCGCGTCATGCCAGTCCCGCCACTCGGGCAGCAGGGTCACCGGAATCCCCTCGCTCTCCGCTTTCTCCGTGAGGCGTTCTTCCCCTTCCTGCAGTTCTTCCAGGTCGTCGAGGAGCATCTTGACGATCGCCCATTCCGCCGCACGGTCCGCATGCTCGTCGAGCACCGCCTGCAGCCGGCGCCGCTCCGCCGCCTCAAGCGTCTCGTCCTCGTTCAATTGCTCCGCTTTCACGACGATCCCGGGCCAGTCGTCGTGGTGGAAGGCCAGGACATTGCCCACCTCCGATTCGCTACGCACCCTGGCGAGCCGGTCCATGACATCCAGGAACCCGTCCAGCGGGTCATGCCGGCGGAGCCGCTCCAGCTCGGCGGCGATACAGGTTCCGCCGTCCCATGTCCCGTCGAAATCGATGCCGTAGCGGCGCCGGCTCACCTCGCCGAGGAACGGCTCCGCCGTTTCCCTCAGCGCCGTCGCGAATTGCGAGAGCGACCTGTAACCCCGGTAGTCGGTGATCGAGAGATTCGGGCGCTGACGGCTGCGCCGCCCGTATTGGCGTTCGAGAATGTCCCAGCGACGCTCGTGCTCGCGGGCGCCGTCGAGGAAATCGGCGATGGCGGCGCGCGCCTCGCGGCACCTGCCATCATAGGCCAGAACACGCCTCGCCATCGTGGCCGCCGCATCGGACAGGCCCTCGCGCCGGGCAAAGGTGCGGACCTCGTCGACGAACCCGTCCCAACGCCCATGGTAGAACCGGGCCCGGTCGGCGGCCCTCGCCTGTTGAAGGATGCTCCGGCGTGCGGCGTGGAGGTCTGCCCATGCAGGATCGTGCTCTCTCAGCCTGTCGAGTCGGTCCAGCATCGCAATCGCTGCCGCCGCTTCGCCGCCGAGGCGATCGAGGTGGGGCCGCCATGTGCCGGGATCGCCCTGCATCTGCCGTCGGCGTTCCGCTGCGGCCTCGCAGCGCTCCGACCAGGCGGGCCAGTCGTCCAGCAGCATCGGCGGCCCGTTGCGGGCGATACCTTCCAGCCTTGCGCGCTCGTCCCGCAGCGCCGCCGCTTCCTCCCCGAGCGCAAGGAGTTCGGCCTCGCGTTCCTCGCAAGCCTTGGCCTCGGCGATGACGTCCTCGACCGCCGCGGCCACGCGCGACGGCACGATCCGGTGCGGCGCCAGCGCATGGGCGACCTCCAGCAGACTGTCGTGGTGCTCGGCGTAGTAAGGGATCGTGCCGGTCGCCTTCGCCCGCTCCCGTACCAGCTGCAAGGCCTCCAGGAACAGCAGGACACCTTCGTCGACGTGCAGCATTTCGGCGAGCCGGTCGAGCCGTTCCGCTATCACCGGGCCGGCCTCGCCGGCGCGCTTACCCACCTCTTCGAGCAGGGCCCCGCCATTCGCCGCGAGGCGTTCCGACATCTCGCGCCAGGCCCGGTAGTCCTCCAGTCCGGCGACGGGGCAGTCGGCGGTTTCGGCCTCTTCCTCCAGCACTTTTCGCTGTTGGTCGTGGACATCCAGCAGGCCCAGGAACTCGACAGCGCCCCGGTCGCCGTCGCGGCAGCCGCGGTCATAGGCAAGAAGCCCATCCACGACCTCCCGGACCGGCGGGGGAAGCTCCGGATACCGCTCGTCAAGACGCCGCGTTCGGCCGATCAGGCCGTCATAGCCCTCCACGTGGAAGAGGATCGTGCCTTCGGTGCGGGCCTTCTCCTCCAGCTCTGCCCATTCCCCGCGCGCCGACCAGGCCGGCAGCTTGTCGGGGATCCGGACGGGCCCGATGTCCGGGTCGATCTCCTCGCCTGTCGCCTCAAGCGCCGTCGCGCGCTCTCCGGTATGAGCCTCCAGGACCTCGACCAGCTGCTCGCAATTGTCGGTCAGCACCACCGCGCTGTCGCGCGCCCGGCTGATCTCGACATAGAAGGTCGCCTGGTCGGTCAGCGCTCCGTGGCCCGAGTCCAGCACCGCGATCACGCCGTCCGCGGTGCTGCCCTGCGCGCCATGCACGGTCGAGCTCCAGGCATGGTCGAGATGGCGGAGCTGGGGGTCGTCGTGCGCGAGCGAGAATGTGCGCCCGTCCGCGCGGCGGAACCGCACGCGGGCCGGCCCTATCGCCACGACTTCGGACTGCTCGCCGTTGACCAGGTCCCGCTTCCTGTCGTTGCGGGTCCAGCGGATGCGGTCGCCCGCCCGGATCTCGATCGGCTGCGTCTCGTAGACGTCGAGACGGTAGCGGACATGGCCCTGCTGCGGCGCGACATGGCGCGGCCTGCCGTCGGGATGCAGCAGCAGCACACGGTCCCCCTCGATGCCGGTGACCGTCAGCGCCTCGTCCCTTTTCATCCGGTAGTTCATGAGGTCCTGGTTAGGCACCACCGTGTCGCCTTCGCTGTAGTTGCGCACATCGGCCTTCTCGGCACGCGTCATGCCGAGCCCGACCAGGCGGTCGATGCGCAGCACCCTTCCCCGGAGCACGCCTTCCTCCGCCAGCGCCTCGCGCACGACCGCGTTGATCTCCGCCCTGAGCTCATGCGTCGGCGCCACAAGCAGGGTCCGTGCTCGCGTCTCGGGGTCGAGCGCGAGCCAGGTCTCGGCCGCCTTCTGCCCAAGCTCGTCCCAGGGAACCTCATGCACGCTGCTGCCGAGCAGCTCCACCGCCTCGCCCGGCTCTCCTTCCTTCGCCGCGTTGACGGCTGCCCTCAGCTTCGGATCCCTCTGGCGCAGGATCTCGTTCATCTCC
>MPNF01000349.1 GCA_002238885.1 Alphaproteobacteria bacterium bin95
GCTTCTGCGCCGCCTGCGGCACCCCGCTCACCTACGAGTCGGACCGCTTCCCCGGCGAGACCCACTTCTACATCAGCACCCTCGACGACCCGCAGTCCCTGCCGCCCACCTTCCACGTCTTCTACGAAGAACGCCTCCACTGGCTCGAAATCGCCGACGACCTGCCCCGCCATGCGACGGTGACGGGAAGGGTGGACGGGGAGTAGCCGGGGCGGCGCGCCGGGAGTCCCGCGGGATGTCATGAAATGTCATGCGGCGTGCTGAGCCTCCCCCGCGTGTCATGAAATGTCATGTTTCGTTATGGTCCCCTTGTGCGAAGGTCATGTTCTGCGGTCCGGCCGGCCATAACGCCCGCGTTTCGTGCCTCAGGCATTCCGCCGGCGTCTTCCGTCCCTGCGTCCCGGCATGGGTCTCTCCTTCCCGCTCCCGTTTCGTTCCACTCCGATCCCCCCGCCCCACCGGCCGGGCCGTGCGGCGGGACCCTGTTTCGCGCGTATCGCGCGCGGGCGGGCGCCCGTTAGCGCCGGCGCGGTTCGCGCGCCTGATTGCGCCTGCGCGCGCGAGCCCGGGCGCAGGGCACACGTCTCCTGTTGGTTTCTCGGGGATTTTTTCGCGCCGGCGCCGGCGCAAACGGCGAAGCGGCCTCCGGATCACCGCCCCGTCCGGCTCAATATGGCTATGGCTTGCCAGGAGTCAAGCAGATTTAGGAAATTTTATCAATATTTTCGAACAAAAAGCGTTTCAGACCCCGCAGCCCGGCGAAGCGAACCTCTTTATCGATCCCGTCAATCGTCGGACCTGCTCTTCGGCGCGCCAGTTCCAACTCGTAACGAGATTGCAGATTCAGCCGGAGCGCGGCCGAGATGCCGAACGCATGTTCCAGCCGAAGCGCCGTGTCGGCGGTGACGCCACAGCGCCCGCGCAGGATGTCGCCGATCCGGTTCCGGGAGGTGCCCGGCGCCTCAGCGAGCCGGATGGCGCTCAGCCCATGCGGCTCCACGAAGTCTTCGCGGAGCGTTACCCCGGGTGAATGGGTCCGATCATCGGCGGTAGTCCGTCAGTTCCACATTGGCGGGGCCGTCACCTCAGTCGAACACAATCGTAACGAACATTTCCGCCGGCTGGAAATCGCTGACACCCTCCCTTGGCACGCCAAGACAACGGCGGTGAAAACGGAGTAGTCGGAGGTCAGGAAGAACCTGACGACGTTAGCAAACTAGCGCCGTATCGCCGTCAAACGAAACTCAAGCGTTGGCAAGTCGAGCCCTGTTTCACGCTGAATCCGCCGAAGCACACTCTTGGCACTCGCCTGAACATTCGGGGTTCCGAAAGGCTTATGCGGTTTTCCTTGGAGCGACAGCGCCGCCTTCAAAAGGTTCGACCAACTTTGATTGGTAGTTCTCCTGATTTCCCGGATGCGTAAATCTATGTCTTCGTCAGTGGCTCTGGAGGCAAGCTGAGGTCGGTCGCGACGAGCCGCTCTCCCAGCCAGCAACAGTATCGGTTGTCCACGGAGAACTGCGTCCAGATCGATCCCGGGGTCGCTGACGAAGTCTGGCGGTTCGCAGACAGGTTCATCGCGAAAGTAAAGGTCCCAAGCTGCTTGGCGAATTGCGGTTTCCAGCTCGGGATGGGGATGCTGCTGCTCTGTCAGCATGCCTGCCCAGAAGGGCATGTAACAGAGATTCCATCCAGCCGTGAATGCGTCGGGGTCCCAGGGATGTCCCCAGACATGTCGGACACTATAGCCGGAAGCGCGTTTGATCGGCCGTCCGGCATATTTGACCCAAGCTCTCTGAGCTGCCGAGTTATCGTCTAGCCTAACTTCGCGTCCGCGCCACATAGCGTGGTCGCCTTTACCGCGCTTCGGATAGTGTTCCCGGCTGAAACGAGCTCGGTCAGGATAAAGGGGTGTTTCCAGGCGGACTCGATCTGGATGGACAAAATACGAATGGTCGAACGCGGCCTGAATGACTGTTGCGCCGCCATTTTGAAAGTAATGTTCCAGCGACTTAACCGGCGCAACAAGCTCGCCATCGTACACGCGGACTACCGCCATAATGTTCCGGCCCCGTTTACCCCAGCAACCCCCGCGCGGCCAGGTTCGCCATCAGCGCGCGGGCGCCGAAGGTCCAGCGGGGGGCCTGCTCGCAGGTGGTGACGCGGTTTGTGAGCGCGCCGAGGCGGGGGCTTGAGATCGACACGAGGTCGCCTGTCTTGTGCGTGAAGCCCTGGCCCGGCGCGTCGCGGTCCTGGATCGGGGCGAACAGGGTGCCGGTGAAGAGCACCAGCCCGTCGGGATAGTCGTGCGCGGCGCCGATGGTCTGCGCCGCCAGGTCCTCGATGTCGCGGCTGATCGCAGCCATCGAGCTGGCCCCTTCCAGCACGAACCCGTCCTCGCCCGCCACATGCAGCGCGATCTCCGCACTTCGCATGTCGCCCAGGCCGAACTCCGCGTCCACGAGGCGGATGAAGGGGCCGAGCGCGGTCGAGGCGTTGTTGTCCTTGGCCTTCCCCAGCAGGAGGGCGCTCCGCCCCTCGATATCGCGCAGGTTGACGTCATTGCCGAGCGTGGCGCCCACGATCCGCCCCGAGGGCGCGATGACGAGCACCAGTTCAGGCTCGGGATTGTTCCCGACCGAGTCGGACCGCCCCGCCGCCTCCGGCCCGATGCCGCCCCCCAGATCGGCCGACCAGAGACCGCGCCCGACCAGAATTTCCTTGAGCCGCATCGCCTCGGCCGAGCCGGGCGCGATGCTGGCGAGGTCCGCGTCGATCTCCTTCGCCAGCACGGTTCGGATGCCTTCGGCGGCAGCAGGATCGCCGCGCGCCTGCTCCTCGATCACGCGCTCCAGCATGCTGGCTGCGAAGGTGACGCCGCAGGCCTTGACCGCCTGCAGATCGACCGGCGCCAGCAGCGACGTGCGGGCGTCGAGCGGGCCCAGGTCCTCGCCGTGCGCCGCGCGAAGCGCCGCCGCCGGGTCGTCCACCGCCAGCAGGTCCGTCATGGTCGGGAAGGTCCGGGTCACATCGACCAGCCGGCCCTCCCGGAGCGCGACGACGGACGGCCCCCCGGCATCGTCCCTCCAGACCCGCCCGACAAGCGCGGCGCGGTCTGCGTCTTCAGGCGGGCGGATGCTCATTCCGGCTCCTCCGGCAGCGTTCGCGGCCATCATAGCGCGCGGATGGCAGCGTCAATTGTTGGCCGAAAACGTGGTTTGGATTTCGTCCGATCCCATGCCGTCGAAATCGTCGGGAACGGATATTTCGCCCGCCATGAACCCGATCCGGGAACGCGGTTCCGACACGTCGAGCGCGACCACCTTGACGAGCGGTTTGCCGGCGCGGGCGATGACGAAGGGCTCGCCTTCGGCGGCGGCCCGGACGAGGCGCGAGAGATGGGTCCTGGCTTCGCCGATATTGACCACGCGCATGGGCCGCCTCCTCACCGTCGGGAGTGTTCTACTTGGCGGAACAGCAACCTTCGCGCAAGCCTGCAACCGCCCTACCCTCCGCTGCCAGCCGAGGCTAAACTTGCCGGCGTTGCGAGTCATCGAGGAGGCTGCGCCATGACGTTCGAAGCCATTCCGCTTTCCGGGTCCCTCGGTGCGGAGATTCGGGGTGTCGATCTCGGCAGCCTCGACGACGCCGGTTTCGCGGCGGTGCATGCCGCCCTGCTCGACTACGGGGTGATCGCTTTCCGGGGCCAGGAACTCGATCCGGACGCCTATCTCGCCTTTGCGAAGCGCTGGGGCGACATCCACCTGCATCCCCACCTGAAGGGGCTCGACGACCGGCCGGAGATCATCGAGATCGTGCGCGAGGCAGACGACCCGACAGGCTTTGCCGACCACTGGCACACGGACCAGAGCTTCACGCCGAGGCCCGCCATGGCGACCCTGCTCTATGCAAAGGAAGTGCCGGCGGCCGGCGGCGACACGCTGTTCGCCAATCTCTACGCAAGCTATGACGCGCTCTCCGGCGGCATGAAGGCGACGGCGGCCCGCCTGCGCACGCACAATCTCTACAACAAGCAGGCGCCCCGGTCGGAAAAGATGCAGATGCGCGTGACGGAGCAGGACAAGCCCGCCGAGCCGGCATACCATCCGCTTGTGC
>MPNF01000350.1 GCA_002238885.1 Alphaproteobacteria bacterium bin95
GGTTCGCGCGCCTGATTGCGCGCGCGAGACGGCGGACGCACCTGTCCCGTCCGTTCCCGCCGGGGTTTTCTTCGGCCCCAGCCGTTCTCTGCAGAGAGAAAAAGGCGGCCCCGCAAGCCGCCTCTTCCTGCACACATCATACCACATTTTCCTCCAGGTCAAGTCTGATTCGGAAATAAATCCGGTCCTTATGAACAAAAGTCCGGTTTCAATCCCGGTCTGCCGACGTGCCCCCCGACATTGCCTCACGGCGAGACGGCAGCACCGTCGATCTCGATGCGGATATTGTCGGATACGAGGTCGATATGGCGGTTGCTCTCTATTGTGCCGCCATAGATGTCTGCCGCACGCCAGCCGATCAGGTGGTTGTCGCCGAGCGCGATATGGGCGGTGCCGAGGCGGAACTTGTTTTCCACATGGCCGACCGGGCGCGCGTGCGGGTTGGTTCCGAGGCCGAGTTCGGCGAGCAGCCGCGCATTGTCGTCCGCGGCGTCGAGCACTGCCTCCAGCCGCCGGGCGGCCGCGCCGCCGGAGAGGCCGACCAGCCGACCGGCGGCGAACTCCAGCCGGACCGGGTCCTCCAGCAGGCCGAGCTGCGGCCCGCCACCGGCCAGATAGACGACCTGCCCGAAGGCATCGGCCACGAAGACGCCCTCTGCACTGCCTTCTTCCGGCGACAGCATGGCCTCGCCGCTCGGGAAGGAGCCGAAGCCGGTATCTTCCTCCGCGAAGCCGGTGAGCGGCAGGCAGGGACGGCAGACGCGGACGGTGAGGTCGGTTCCGTTCGGTGAGGTAACGCGCACGGAACGCGCCGCCGACACCGCTCCGGCCAGCCGGCGCGTGCGGTCCCGCAGTTCAAGCGGATCGGCGAGCGCGGCGCCGCGGACGAAATCCTCCAGCGGCGCGTTGTTGATGAGCACCTGCCTGCGTCCGGCGGCGAAGAGCGCGCGGCTCAGATCGTCATAGGCGCGGGGAAAGCGGATGGAGGTCGCCACGATCGTGAGGCCGGCGCGCTCGACGGAGGCAATCACCGGCGCAGGGTGGCGGTAATCGGCCATGTCGGTAGGGCAGGCGATGACGGCGGCCGTTGCCGTGCCCGCGCCGGCCGTGTCGCCCGCCGCCACCAAGGCATCGACGAGGCCCTGTTCCTGGTCCGAACTGGCGACCACCAGCACGTCCTCGCCGGGGCGGACGTTGCCGCTGGCGAGGTTCCAGGCCGCGCGGCGCAATTCGTGGAAAGGGAAAACGGGCAAGGGCCTGGCTCCGGCAGGGCGAGAGGCCGCCAACCGTAGGGGCTCGCCGAACATGCGGCAATTGCCGCCCTTCGGCCCGGGGATCGAGAAATGCCGGCAGATCCGGCCGCCGACGCTGGTACACTGGCCGTCAGCCAAAACGCCATGCCGGAGCGCGCCATGCACGACCGCCACCGCCTCGTTCCCGACGATTTCGACGTTCCCGACGTTCTCGAGCATCCGCAGTTCCGCCTGCGGATGCTGTCGGTCAACGATCTCATCAAGGACTACGATGCCGCGATGTCGAGCGTCGAGCACCTGCGCGCGACCTACAGCCCGGAAAGCGGCGGCTCATGGCCCGAAGGGCTCACCATCGAGGACGACCTCGTCGATCTCGGCTGGCACCAGCACGAGTTCAAGCACCGCTCCTCCTTCGCCTACACCGTGATGACGCCCGGCGAAGACCGGTGCCTCGGCTGCGTCTACATCAAGCCCACCCGAAAGCGCGGCCACGACTGCAAGGTCATGATGTGGGTGCGCGCCGATGCCCTCGCGAGCGGCCTCGACGAGGAGCTCTACCGGACCGTTCGCACCTGGATCGCCGACATCTGGCCCTTCGCCAATCCGGCCTTCCCCGGCCGCGCCGTCTCCTTCGAGGCATGGCACGCATTGCCGAGCGAGTGAGCGCCCGGCCGCAATGAACCGGACTGCGCGGACCATGACATTGCCGGGAAACGCAGGCTACTCTTCCGTCATGGCCAGCGAAAAGATCGTCCTTTACGAAAACCTGCGCGCCTGCAGCTACACGCCGTTCTACCTGGCGCAGTTGACCGGGCTCTTCGAAGCCGAGGGGCTGGAGGTCGATCTCCGGCTCTCGCCCTCGCCGCCGGAGACGGCCCGGGGGCTGATCGAGGGGCGTGCGGATGTCTCCTTCGGCGGGCCGATGCGTGTCGCCATGCACCACGATGCCGCCCGTGCGCGCGGCGAGACGAGCCCGCTGGTCTGTTTTGCGCAGGTTGTGGCCCGCGACCCGTTCATCCTGGTCGGGCGCGAGCCCAACCCGCAGTTCCGATTCGGGGACCTGGTTGGCCCGCGCGTCGGCGTCGCGACCGATGTTCCGACGCCGTGGATGACGCTTTATGACGACCTCGACCGCGCCGGCATCGACCCCGCCGCCCTGACCCGCGCGCCCGACGCCTCCATGGCAGAGAACGCCGAGGCGCTGAAGCGGGGCGAGATCGATGTGGTGCAGCTGTTCGAGCCCCATGCCGAAGGGCTGGTCTCCGGCGGGCACGGGCATGTGTGGCATCGCTTCTCGGTGCGCGGCGATATCGCCTTCACCACCTTCTACACGACCCGGCGTTTCGCCGCCGGGCGCCGGAGCGCCTGCATGGCGCTGACCCGCGCCATCGCCGCAGCGCTGGCGCTTATCCATGAGACGGCCCCCGCCGAAACCGCCGCCATTGTCGGTCCGGCGTTCTTCCCCGACCTGCCGCCGGAGGGCTTCGCGCGCATCGTGGCGCACTATCGCGAGGCCGGTATCTGGCCGCGCACCACCGCGCTGCCGGCCGCCGCCTATGCCCGCCTCAAGGCGGCCCTGCTGGCGGGCGGGCTGATCGCTTACGACGTGCCCTATGACGACGCCGTCGATGCCGCATTGTCGGAACCCGGAGCGGCGCCGTGAGCGGAAGCGTCCCCGTTGTCGATATTGCGCCGTTCCTCGACGGCACCGACAAACCGTCGGTGGCCCGCGCCGTGGCGGAGGCATGCGAGCGGATCGGCTTCCTCGTCCTTTCCGGCCACGGCCTCGACCCGGCGGTCGTCGAACGCGCCTTCGAGCGGTCGCGTGCCTTCTTCGACCTGCCGCGCGCCGAGAAGGACCGCTGGCATCCGACCGGCCCTTCGCGCCAGCGTGGCTTCCACGGCTTCGCCACGCGGGGCCTGGCCTACACTCTGGGAGAGGACGCGCCGCCCGATCTTCGCGAGACCTTCTTCCTCGGACCCGTGGACGACCACCGCGAGCATTTTGCCTATCTACCGGAGGCGGCGAACGCCTACGCGCCCAACATCTATCCCGATGCGCCGGCGGGAACGGCCGAGGCGCTGGTCGGGATCTACCGCGCCTATGAGCGTCTCTCGGCAGACCTGCTGCGCATCTTCGCGGTGGCGCTGGACCAGCCGGAGGACTGGTTCGCCGGATTCATCGGGCGCCATTTCTCCATCCTGTCGAGCCACCACTACCCCGCGCTCCGCGAACTGCCGAAGCCGGGCCAGCTTCGCACGGGCGCGCACACCGATTTCGGCGCGCTGACGATCCTGGCGATGACCGAGGCCGACGGGGGGCTGGAAGTGCGGATGCCGGACGGCGCCTGGCAGCCCGTCCGGCCGCCTCCGGGAACGCTGGTCGTCAATCTCGGGGACATGATGGCGCGCTGGACCGACGGACGCTGGACCTCGACCCTCCACCGCGTCGCCAATCCGCGCGACCTGAACAGCGCGCGTTCCCGGCGGCAGACCATCGGCTATTTCATGCATCCCGACTACGACGCGCCGATCGGCGCGATCCCGTCCTGCGTGCCGGCCGGCGAAGAGCCCGGGTTCCCCACGATCTCGGCCGGCGAGCACATCGCGATGAAAATTGCCGCCAGCCACGAAGGCGCGGCCGCGGCGAAGCCGGCGTAACGCTCCGGCTACCGGGGCGCGCAGGCCTCTATGGCGGCGAGGAACTTCTCCTTCGCGCCGGGGCCGCGGGCGAAGGGGCTGATGATCGGCAGGTCGAGGCCCGAGGCGCGATAGGCTTCCAGCCGCTCGCGGCACTCGGCCGGCTGTCCTGCAATGCCGGTGGCGGCGATCATGTCGTCGGTTAC
>MPNF01000351.1 GCA_002238885.1 Alphaproteobacteria bacterium bin95
AGGAAGGGGAGCCGGTTCGCCTGTTCCAGGTCTTCCATCGCCGGTGCCGGCGCGACCGCCGAATCGACCTCGCCGCGCGCCCGCTCGAACAGGTCCGGATATTGCGTGAAATAGTGCACCGCCCAGGCGAGGCTGTTCGCGGTGGTGTCCTCGCCGGCCAGCAGCAGGGTACCCGCATTGGCGAAGATGTCGGCGTCGGAAATGCCGGAGCCCTCGTCCGCCGCAGCCGCCAGAATGGCCTCCAGGAAGTCGACGGGCTCGCGTTCCGGGTCCGCCACCATGCGCTCCCTGGCGGCACGCACCATCCCGCCCACCTCGGCCTCGATGGCCTCCAGCGCCCGGTCGAGTGCCCGGTCCGACGGCAGGCGGAACCAGCGCCAGTAGGTAATGGGCGCGTTGGTGCGCCGGTGCAGCACCGGGAAGACCTTGTCGAGATGGCGCTGGATGACCGGCCCCGGCGTCTCCAGCGTGTTGGCATCGACGCCGAAAGCGAGCTGCATGGTGACATCGACGGTGAAGCGCATGAGGTCCCGGCAAAGGTCCACCGGCTCGCCCCGGTCCGCTGCCCCCTCCCAGCGCCGCTGCAGGCGCGCGGCGATTAGCGCGAGCTTCGGGAAGAAGTCCGCGAGCTTGTGGCGGTTGAGCGCGGCGACCACGATCCGGCGTTGTCGGCGCCAGTCTTCGCCCTCGGCGGCGAACACGCCCCGGAGCCCCATTTCGTTGGCCACCGACTCGAGCCGGCGGGTGCGCCGGAAGCCCTGCGGGCGCTGCACCAGGATGCGCTGGATGGCCGCGCTGTCCGAGACCACAGCGATCGGGTGCGGCCCCATGTTGATCCGGTAGAGCGGTCCGTAGCGGTCCGCCCACTCCTCCAGCGTCAGGTGCAGCCGGTCGAAACGAAGCCGGTGCAGGACGCCCAGAAAAGGCAGGCCCTTCGGGCCCGGAAGGTCGCGAAGCTGCATCGGGGCGCCGTCGGTCTGCATCATGGCGGTATTCTACACCGCCCGGCCGGACTTTCCCTGCCCTGCCTTCAGGCCGGGATGACGCGCACCGGGTTGCCGGCGATCCAGGCCTGCACGCATTCGAGCGTCTGCGGATACATGACGGCGAAAGTGTCCGCCGTCACATAGCCGAGATGCGGCGTCAGCACCGCATTGTCGAGGCTGCGCAGCGGATGGCCCCGGGGCAGCGGCTCCGTGTCATAGACATCGAGGCCGGCCCCGGCGATGGTGCGGTTCCGGAGCGCGTCGACCAGCGCCGCCTCGTCGACGATGGGCCCGCGCGAGGTGTTCACCAGCACCGCAGAGGGCTTCATCAGGCCGAGTTCGCGCGCGCCGACCAGCCCGCGGGTGCGCGCGCTCAGCAGCGTGTGGATGGACAGCACGTCCGCCTCGGCGAAAAGCTCGTCCTTCCCGACGCGCGTCGCGCCGTGCTCGGCTGCGCGCTCTGCCGTCAGGTTCTCGCTCCACGCGATCAGGTTCATGCGGAATATCTTGCCGACGCGCGCGACCTCGGAGCCGAGCCGGCCGAGGCCCAGCAGGCCGAGCGTGGTGCCGGCGAGGCCGCGCCCGACGGTCGTCTGCCAGGCGCCGGCCTTCATCGCCCGGTCCTCGGCAGGGATATGCCGCTGCAGCGCCAGGATCAGCCCCCAGGTGAGCTCGGGCGTGGTGTGCGCGCTCCCGGCCGTGCCGCAGACCGTCACACCGTGCTCGTGAGCCGCCGCCACATCCACCGAGGCGTTGCGCATGCCGGTGGTCACCAGCAGCTTCAGGTTGGGCAGGCGGGAGAGCATGTCGCGCCGGAAGGGCGTGCGCTCGCGCATGATGCAGAGGATCTCGAAATCCCCGAGGCGGTCCGCCAGCACGGCCGGGTCGGCCACGTGGTCGTGGAAGACTTCCACCTGGCAGCCGTCCGGCAGGCTGTCCCAGTCGGCCATCTGCATCGCGATGCCCTGATAGTCGTCGAGAATGCCGATGCGGGTCATGCGCGCGTTCCTTCGGTTGCGAGCCAGCGGGTCAGTATGTCCACCGCGGCCATGAAATCGTCGAGATCCATCGCCTCGTCGGGATTGTGGCTGCCGTTCGGGTTGCGCACGAAGATCATGGCGGTCGGCACCCCGGCGGCGGCGAAGGCGGCGGAGTCGTGGCTTGCCCCGCTCGCCATCTCGTTATGCGGCACGCCCATGTGCCGCGCACAGGACAAAAAGCCGCTGCGAATGGCCTCGTCGAGCACGCCGGGCGCGGCGCGGGTGGGCGCGCCCAGCTCGAAGGCGACGCCGCGCCGCACCTCGATATTCCGCGCCGCATCGGCCAGCCGGCCTTCCAGATCGTCGAGGAACGAGGCGTCGAGCGAGCGCATGTCGAGCGAAAAGCGGCATTCGCCCGGCACGATGGTCATGGCGTGGCGCTCGGGGTCGGTGGAGAGCTTGCCGACGGTGAACGCGAAATCCTCGCCCGCCGCCTCCCGCTCGTCCCAGAGCGCGTCGAGCCACGCGATCAGGTCCATGGTGGCCATCACCGCGTCCTGCCGCGAGCGCCTCGGCATGCCGCCGCAATGGCTGTAGGCGCCGATGCAGCGCGCGGCCGGCAGGCGGCGGTTGCCGCGTATGCCGGTGACGATGCCGACCGGCAGGCCCTGCTCGACCAGCACCGGGCCCTGCTCGATATGCACCTCCAGGAAGGAGTGGACCCGGCCGGCGTCGAGGAAGGGCGGGTCGAGCGCATCCGGGTCTCCGCCCGCCTCGCGCATATGTTCGGCCAGCGTGAGTCCCGTATCCGCCCGTCGCGCGGTTTCGGTCGCGCCTGGCGGCAATGCGCCCAGTGCGGCCCGGCTGCCGATATAGGAGGTGCCGAACCAGGCGCTCTCCTCCGCCCGGATGCCCATGACGCGGATGTCGCGGCCGGGCGCGGCGCCCTGCCGCCGGAGCGCCGCTATCGCCGTGAGGCCCGCCACGACGCCGGCGGCGCCGTCGAAATTGCCGCCCTCGGCAACCGAGTCCAGGTGCGAGCCGATCATGACCGGCGCCGCCGAGCGGTCGGTCCCCGGCAAGGTCATATAGGTGTTGCAGGCCGGGTCGGTTTCGACCTCGAGCCCAAGCGCCTGCGCCGCGCGTGCAACCGCTCCGTGCGCGAACGCCTCGCCCTCGCCATAGCTCGCCCGCGTGATGCCGATCCCGTCATGGGTGGCGTCGGCGAGTTCGTCGAAGAGGTCCGCGGCCAGTTTTCTGGGTTCCATCTGCCGCCCCTGCTAGAGTCCATCCCATCGAATCGATACCGCCGGCCGGGGTCAAGGCTTTCCGCCCTGTCGCCGGCGGGCGCAGCAGGAGCGCACCCGCCCATGCCGCTTTCCGGCCTCACCGTAATCGAGATCGGCCAGAACATCGCCGGTCCCTTCGCCGGCACGATTCTCGCCGATCTCGGCGCCGACGTCATCAAGATCGAGAAGCCGGGCGGCGACGACGCCCGGTTCTGGCTGGTGGAGAAAGACGGCGAACGCCATCCGCTCGCCTTCCATATCCTCAACCGCAACAAGCGCTCCGCGGTGGTGGATTTCAAGGACGAGGCGGCGCTGGCGCGGTTCCTCGCGCTGGTCGAGCGGGCGGACGTGCTGGTCCATAATCTGCGCCCCGGCCAGGCGCAGGCGCTCGGCATCGGCCATGCAGCGCTCGAAGCGCACAATCCGCGCCTCGTCTATTGCGAGGTCGGCGCGTTCGGCCGGGCCGGACCTCTGTCTTCGAAACCGGGTTACGAGCCGCTCGCCCATGCCTATGCCGGCATCATGGCGATGAACGGGCCGGTCGAGGGGCCGCCCATGCGCGCCGGCGCTTCCATCGTCGATCCGGGCACCGGCATGTGGGCGGTCATCGGCATCCTCGCGGCGCTTCGCCGCCGGGACAGCACCGGCAAGGGCGGCCGCGTCGATGTCTCGCTGTTCGAAACCGGCCTCGGCTGGGTCTATCAGCCATTGTCCGACTATCTGTTCACCGGGCGCGAACCGGAGCGCCAGGGCAACGGCAACTCGATGCTCACCCCCTACCAGGTGTTCGAGACCGCCACCGACCCGGTCATGATCGCGGCCGGCAACGAC
>MPNF01000352.1 GCA_002238885.1 Alphaproteobacteria bacterium bin95
CTTGCCGATCAGCTCGCCGGGGAGCCGATAATCGGCGCCGTACTGGGCGCGGCCGGTGACTTTCGGCACGCCGTCCGGACGGACGGGGCGGGTGCCAACCCACTTGAACTCTTTCGTTTCGGCGCTCATCCACAGGGTCTCCAGAATCGGGGCGGAACGGTCGCGCCTATGCAAGCCCATCCCGCGCCTGCGCGCAAGTCCGGGTGACCCGCCCCTGTCATTAGGGACTTGCCCCGGCCGGCTCGCTAGCTGCGATTGCCGTGACGGTCGCTACGAACTGCGCCAGCCAGTCGAAAAATCGAGCTTACGCAGAAACTCGAAGGTGTTGCACCAAGGCACATCGAGATCCCGGCAAACATCTGGGATATGCCGGTTTGCCCGCGTCCTCTTCGGCCGAGATGCCTCGGTCGTGACCACGCATCGCCCGCCCGGAACGGCGAGGGCATGCGCAACAAGAAAGGGATCGCGCCCCATCTTGGCGATTTCCTCATCGGTCAAATCGTCTGCGTATCCCTGCCGTATTACTCTGTCGACCAAGTCCGGGTTAACGGATTCGCCCAATAGCATGCGGTGTTTGCAGTCTTTCAGCCAGCACGACAGGGGATCGCGGCCTTCGATAAGTTCTTCATATATTTCCTGGGGAATTTTCGCTTTTCCTTGTTCCCCCAAATGCGTAAGCCATGACCAGAATTCGGGAACACGAGCAACGGGATAGTAGTCCCGGTTTGCATCGATTAGAACATTGGAATCGAGAAGATAAAGCAAAATATGTTCTCTATATGGGCCTTGCTGTTTCGATCAAAGTCTGGACATTCTTGGGACTTACGCCGAGAATCGTTGCGGCCTTGGAAGTCGTTAGCGCTTTCGCGTCGAGCATTCGTCGTGCAAGACCGATCAAAGCATTTCCGACGCGGTGCTGTCTCACAATATAGTAGGAGGGGCCCCCTTGTTGCTCATCTGTCCGTGCGCGCCGGGCAGCACGTGCCTGATGCCATTGCGAACGAAACCGCTCGGCAAGCTCGCTATAGATGTTTTGTTCTATAATTCCGGCCCGCAGCGCGGCATAAGCAACCATACTGCTGCTCAGATTGCGTGATTCCGCGAAGGACGTGACGACTTCGGCCGCGGTATCCAGGCTTTCCGAACGGTCGATCGCCAGTAATTCCTTTTCTCTGGCCGGCAGTAGAAATGTGCTGGCCACGTCGTTACAGAACCGTTCGGTTCGGCTTTCGGCTCGAAAACCGCTGACGCCGGTTTGTCCCAAGAGCAGGTGCGTCAGCTCGTGCAGCAATGTGAAAGACCATGCCGACGGACTATCCCGGTCATTGATAACGACAAACGGAACAATATCGTCCGCCATCGCGAATCCTCGAAATGTTTCCACTTCGATAGCTGTATGATGGCTACCGAGGTCGCCCTTGAGCAATACAAAAATGCCGGCGGCCTCGGCGCGATCGCGCAATAGCGCGAAAGCAGCTCTGGCAGTCTTCTGTGCGCGGTAGTCCCGGTGATCCATGCCGAGCAGCTTGCGCAGCGATTCGACGGCTGCCGCCAAGCCATCGGCTATTGTCCGGGCGCCGACAAACGGCAAGGGCTGCGTCTCCTCTTCCTCCTCCAGCAAACAGCGAACCATGCTTTGGCGGGCCCTGACATCCCGAAGAAGCGCATCCAACAAAGCCTCGTCTGCGGCGGGGCCGTCGCCGGGCAAGGAACGGAAATCGACGCCGCGGTCTGCCTTCCGGGGCGGGGAGCGGAGATAGAATGTGAGAAGCGGGCGCCGATATTGCTTCGCCATCTTGACCAAAAGGGGCCGCGTCGGCTCGTTCGCGCCAGCTTCGAGAGCAGCGAGCCGGTCCGCTGCCCTGACACCTCGCGCGTCGCGAATGCCGAGCTTGCGTGCTGCTTCCTCGCGCGTCAGCCCCGCAGACCGGCGCGCCCAAGTCAATATCTGGGGATTCACTTCCGTCATGGCTTCGAACGCATCCTATCGCCAACGACCAGCAACAGCGAGGCCACGCTGCGGACTTGCCCCCGTCCGGTAATTCGGCAAGCTGGCGCGAAGTTGCGATTTTCTTTCATGACGGGAGGCGGGAGCCTTTGCAGATCGTTCCGTTCGAGGCGCCGCTCGGGGCGGAGGTGCGCGATCTCGACGCCTCGCTTGCCGTGAGCGCGGCCGAGGCCGGTGCGCTCTGCCGCGCGCTCGACGAGCATCTCGTGCTGCTCGCGCGCGGCCAGCGGCTCCACGATCCCGGCCCGATGGCCCTTTCGCGCCTCCTCGGCGGGCCCGCCCCCGCGCGCGCGGGCCATCGCGGGCCGCTCGCGCGCGGCCAGCGCCTCGACGATCCGGCCCTGATGGCCCTTTCGCGCCTCTTCGGCGAGCTCGACCCGCCGGGGCCCAACCCCTACGGCGCGCCCTTCCTGCCGGAGTTTCCGGAGATCAACGTCATCTCCAATGTGGTCGAGAGCGGCCGCCCCATCGGCAATCTGGGCGCGGGCGAGGCGGTCTGGCATGCCGACATGACCTACGTCGAAAAGCCGCCCAGGGCCGCCCTTCTCCATGCGCTGGAAGTGCCCGAAGGGCAGGGCGACACATATTTCGCCAACCAATTCGCGGCATGGGATGCCCTTCCCGAAGAGTTGAAGGGCCGGATCGGGGGGCTGCGCTGCGTCCATGACAGCGCACATAACAGCGCCGGCATGCTGCGGCGGGGATACGGGGAAATGGACGATGTTCGCGAGACGCCGGGCGCACGCCAGCCGCTTGTGCGCACCGACCCGGCGACGGGCGGCCGAGCGTTGTTCCTCGGCCGGCGCCCCCATGCGTGGGTCGTCGGGCTGGAGGTTGAGGAGAGCGACGCGCTGCTCGACCGCCTCTGGGCCCATGCTTGCGCCCCGCGCTTCGTCTGGCGCCATCGCTGGCGGCCGGGTGACCTACTTGTCTGGAACAATCTGGGCGTGCTGCACCGGCGCGACGCCTTCGACGCCAATACGCGCCGGATCATGCACCGCACCCAGATCCGGGGTGAGCGGGAGATCGCCTGAGGCCATGAAGCGCTTCTACAGGCAGGCGGAAGCAGTGCCGCTCGACCCGGACAGCTACGGCGTGGCGCTGGATGGCCGCCGGGTGCGCACGCCGGCAGGCCGGCCCCTCGCTCTGCCGAGCCGGGCGCTGGCGGCGGCGGTGGCGGAGGAATGGGCCGCTCAGGGCAAGACGGTGCAGCCCCGGACCATGGCGATGATGACGCTGGCGGCAACTGCGCTCGACCGTGTCGCCCCTCGTGCCGCGGAGGTCGCCACCGAGGTCGCGCACTACGGGGAGACCGACCTGCTTTGTTACCGCGATGCGGCCGGCAGGGAACTTGCCCGGCGCCAGAGCGCGGCGTGGCAGCCGGTGCTCGACTGGCTGGCCACTGCCCACGGGGTGCGTCTCAAGCCGGTCGAGGGCGTGATGCCGGCTGCGCAGGACGGGCCCGCGCTCGAAGCGCTCCGGCGCGCGGTGGACGCGCATGAGCCGTTCCGCCTGACGGCGCTCCATGCCGCCGTTACCGCCACCGGCTCGGCGGCATTGGGCATGGCGCTGCTCGACGGGCGGCTGAATGCCTGCCAGACATGGCGCTGTGCGCGCATCGACGACGCTTGGCAGGCGGAGCATTGGGGCGAAGACGACGAAGCGCGCAAGCGGGGCGGCGCGCTGCGGGACGAACTCGCCGCTGTGGAGCGCTTCGCTGCGCTGCTGAACAAGGAGGCTTGAGGCCATGAGCGACATCGTTGACATGCTGGAAGCCAAACGCGCCCAGGCCCGTCTCGGCGGCGGCGAGCGGCGCATCGACGCGCAGCACCGGCGCGGCAAGTTGACGGCGCGCGAGCGCCTGGAGGTGCTGCTCGACGAAGGCTCGTTCGAGGAATATGACATGTTCGTCGAGCATCGCTGCGCCGATTTCGGCATGGAGGAGCAGCGCGTTCCGGGCGACGGCGTGGTCACCGGCCACGGCACCGTCAACGGGCGGCTGGTCTTCGTTTTCAGCCAGGATTTCACCGTGTTCGGCGGCTCGCTCTCGGAGACCCATGCGGAGAAGATCT
>MPNF01000353.1 GCA_002238885.1 Alphaproteobacteria bacterium bin95
TCGTATAAGGCCCGTAGCGCTCCGGGAGGTCACGCCACGGCGCCCCCGTGCGAAGCACCCACAGAATGCCGTTCAACACTCGGCGATCGTCCACCCGAGGGACGCCGCGGGGCTTGTTCGGCAGCAGCGGCTCGATCACACGCCATTCGAAGTCTGTCAGATCGTAGCGGCCCATCTCCAAACTCCCTGAGGTTGGGAGCTTGAATCACATCTTCGCAAATCACGAAACACCTTATGGGTACACGACCTAGGCCGTACCAGCCGGAACTCTATTCGCTTCAATGTCTTATATTGACCTAAGAATTCTCTAATGTCATCTTGCCCAGTAAGTGGTATTACGTCTAATGTGGGCGAAGGATGCTCTTCATAGAGAGCTTTCTTTGTCACTCGACTATTGGCATTACGGGATCGAGAATAAAGTTCACTAATGTACTCCTTATGGCGATTGCGCAAGAACCTCTTAGCAGTTGCTTCGAAGGACACAAAATCGGGAGCATACGGTGTTTCCGGAAGATATACTAATCTGTGATGATTCAAAACTAGAACAAAGAAGGCTGAAGGAGAAGATTGCAAGGTCTGTTCATCATGAACCAAGCCTTGTTCTTCGTCAAGGACTTGATGACGCGTTAATTCAGTATCCTTTACAAATTGCCCAGCTAGACCAAGAATAGGAATGTCACCGATTTCATCTAGCCGGACCAACTCCACATTGTAGAAATAGTAGTGGGTATGTTGCCCATAACTGCGGACATATGTGTCGCGAGTAAAGGCAGGAATGACAATTTCTTCAATGTAGTCAAGAAGAACTTTTTCTTTTCCAAAACGACAGATGAAATTTGCAAAAGTTACGCTATGCTGTCTCATGTACTTGTCCCCCTCATTGGCTATCTTTGTCTTGGTCGGTCCGTTGAAGCGTTCGAAGATAGTTTCAGTTCGGTGGATGACCAAGCTGGAGTCGTGAAGAAAGCGTTCTCTCTGTTGATGCGATCACGGTGGCTGACCGCGAATGATGCCCGAAGCTACCCGTGTCTGGCAAGGGGCGGAAATGCGGGAGTATGTAGCGGACAGCGAGGGGACGGGGAGCGGGTGCCAATCGAGCGCCGACGCCAGCCTGACTGTCAGGTGATTATCGTGTCAATACACGAAACCGTTTCTAGTCGGCAAAGGCAGCGGCGGCGAGCACCGAGTTCTTGGGGCAAATGTTCTTAGCTTATGCGCTCGATTTCTGCCTTTGGCCTAGATTCGTGGATGAGGCTGCAATCCTCCATCGCCCGGACAAACCGGCCCCTATAGATCGGATTCGAAGCGGTAGAGTCTCCCGCATCGGCCCTCGTCCCTAACGCTGCCGACTGCTGGCGCTTCACCTGCTCGGCGCTCTCGCGGCCCAATCTGAATTCCGCGCAGCGCAGCTCCCATGCCTTTTGGAGGTTCAGCCAGAGTTGGGGCGTCTTACCGAAATACCGCGCCAGACGGAGCGCCGTATCTGCGGTGATGCCTCGCTGGCCGTTGAGGATCGTCGTGGCCCGGTTCACCGGCGCGCCCAATACACTCGTCAGCGCATTCGCCGACATCCCCAGCGCATTGAGTTCGTTGCGGAGAATTTCCCCCGGATGCACCGGCCTCATACCACTCCTGTCCTTACTGTCACGGTACCGGCCGGTGAGGGGACAGCGGGAGGCAGTCATGCAGGTTGATGATGTGTTCGCTGCGCCGGCTATGCGAGCGGCGCGACGCCTTCGGCCGCGGCCGCCCAATTCAATCGACGATTGAGGCTAACCAGCGGGCAGCCTTCGCGGATTGCGAGAGCCAGGTAGCTTGCGTCACAGGCCGTGAGCCCGTGGCCGCGCGCCAGCGCCATGACATGGCCGTCATCCGGTTGTCCCGGACAATGGACGGGGAACTGGCGGAGGCGGGCGATGGACGGGGAACTGGCGGAGGCGGGCGATGGACGCATCGGCATGACGTTCGTCGATCCTTCCTCGCCGCTCGGCGGACAGCAGCAGGTTCCGCAGCTCATACCAGAACAGGTTCGGGACCCTTGCCTCTTCGTCCATCAACCGGCCGAGTGCCAGATTGGCAAGCGGCGCCTCCTCGTCCGGCAGCAGCCAGGCAGCTGCAACCGAGGCATCCGGGATGAACGCCATCAGTGGGTATGTCCCTCATGACGCCAGGACAGAAGTTCGGATGTCGTCACGGCCTTCTGCTTTGCGCGTTCCCTGTGGAGGGTCGCCAACAGTGCTGCACGCTCCTCGCGGCGGCCAATCCGGGTCACTCGGGCGATCGGCGTCGGGCCCCGGCAAATGACGAGGTCCTCGCCAGCTTCGACTTCTGCAAGCAACGCGGACAAATGAGTCTTGGCCTCACCGATCTTTACCTGGCGCGTCATGTCGGCTGCACTTCCTGAGTGGCCCTTGTCCAGGGAACCCCATTACCTGCCCAAGATTTGTGCTGAGAGACCAACTTGTTCAAGTGCTTGGTCTGTTTGGCCTACAGCCTGCCGCCACCGCCTAACCCGCCGCCCGCCCCCGCATCCGTTCCGCCGCCTCTCGCAGCCGCGTCTGCGCGTCCTCGCTGTGCCGGAGTTCCGTCTGGCGGGCGACGCAGGCGGGCATTTGCTCGCGGAGGTCGGCGCAGAAGCGGCCGAGGCGCATGCGTTTCGACTCGGCGAAGGCGGCGGGCGCGAGATCGCACAGGCCGCGCAGCTTTTGCCACGCCATGCCCTCGATCTCCGCCTTCGGGCCGGTTTCGTGGACGAGGCCGACGCTTCGGCCCTCCTCGGCATGGATGCGCTGGCCCGTATAGACCAGGTCGGAGCCGGCGAAGTCTCCCGCCACGAAACGCAGCAATTGGTCGCCGTAATAGGGGTTCGGCACGCCCAGCAGGATTTCCGGCTTGCCGATGAGCACACGGCCCGCCGCCCCGTAGCGGTAGTCGTAGGCGAGGAACATGGCGAGTTCCGCGCCTATCGCATGGCCCCTTATGGCGCCCACCGCCGGCACCGGCGCTTCCAGCAGCGCCAGGATGAGCCGGCCCAGCTCCAGGAACATCTCGCGGATCGAGGCGCGCGGCTCTCCGAGCGCCCAGTCTAGATCGACGCCGTTCGAGAAGAACCTCCCGCCGCCCGCAAGCATAGCGCGGCGAGGACTTGCTGGAAGGCAATGCCGGCTGGCCTTTCAGCCTGCGCTTCCACCTCCATCCCGATGTGAAGGCGAAACTGGAGGCCGGCGCGGTGCAACTGACGCTCCCCGGCCGTCAGCAATGGCGCTTCAGCGCCGCCGGCGGCCGCCTCAGCCTCGGCCCCAGCATCTATCTCGGCGACGGCCGGCGCCGGAACACGCAAGCGATCCTGGTGGAAGGCCGCACCGGCGCGGAAGGCGCAGCGGTGAAATGGGCGTTTCGGGCGGAGGGGCGCCGAGGATAGGGGCGGTGTAGCTTCGGGTCCGCGATTGCCAGCTTCGGGCAATTGAATGGTCCAGGAGTCTGCGGGCGCGCTCAATGCCTGTCTTCCGGCTGCGTCCCGCTCGTCACACCGCCCGCCGCTTCAGCCGCACCTTCAGCCCCGCCGGCATCATGGTGAAGGCCAGATGTTCCCGGACCTCCTTGCCTGTCCCGACCGGCTCCAGGTCGAAATTGCGGCAGAGCATGGCGAGGACCGCGCGGATTTCCAGCAAGGCCAGGTTGCGGCCGGGGCAGAGACGCGGGCCACCGCCGAAGGGGAGGAAGGCGCGGCGGTCGTGCGGGCAACCTTCCCGCTTCGCGAGCCACCGCTCGGGGTCGAAGCGGTCGCCGCCGCCGAAATGCTCCTCCCGCGTCGCCGCATGGCGCAGCAGCATCATGATCGGCGTGCCCCTCGGGATCAGACAGCCGAGCATTTCAGTGTCGGCCAGCGGCTCCGCCACATGCATCGGCGCCACGGGCTTGAGGCGCATCACCTCGTTGCAGAAGGCGTCGAGGAAGGGGAGCCGGTTCGCCTGTTCCAGGTCTTCCATCGCCGGTGCCGGCGCGACCGCCGAATCGACCTCGCCGCGCGCCCGCTCGAACAGGTCCGGATATTGCGTGAAATAGTGCACCGCCCAGG
>MPNF01000354.1 GCA_002238885.1 Alphaproteobacteria bacterium bin95
GTTGTCCGAATCCGAATTTCACCTTGTTGTCATCCCTTGGGCAATTCCAAATAGGTCACCAGCGCCGCGAGGCCGAGGGTCAGGCTGCGGCGCCAACGCCGCCAGCCACGGAAACAGCCGCGGCGCCCGCCTCACCCGTCAGGGAACCTCTAGGCACCCCGGTCGCCGGTCGCCGAAGCAACGACCTCGGCACCCATGCTCACCGGGACCTGTATGGACAGCCAGGGGCCCTTCGCGACGGTGGTCGTGTGGCCCTGGCCGGTGTGGTCCTCCATCAGGCAGAGGTCGCCGGGCCCTATTCTCTGGGTCGTGCCGTCGCCGAACCCCAGCTCCGCCTCTCCATGCACGGTGATGACGAACTGGCGGCGGGGACAATTGTGCCAGCCGGGCATCGGCTCCCGGCGAAACACCAGCTCTTCCCCCTCGATCGTGGCGAAGCTGAACGTGCCCGCTCCGCTCATCTCGAACTCTTCGATATGCGACTGCCCGTCGCTGCCGGAATAGACCCGGTATTGCATGCTGTAGTCCCCACTCGCTGGCAGGCCACCCTTTCGCGGCCGAGGTCGACTTCAGGCGGCGGCGAACCGCACCGGCACCGTGCGCGGCCCGCGCACCTGGCCGCCGGCCCAGGTGACCGCGTCGGGGTCGGCGAGCTCGAATTCGCCGATGCGGTCGAACCATGTGCGGAGCGCCACCTGCATTTCCATGCGCGCGAGGTTGGAGCCGGCGCAGCGGTGGATGCCGAGGCCGAAGGCCATGTGGCGGTTTCGCCGGCGGTCCAGCACCACCTCGTCGGCGCGCTCGAACGCCTCGGGGTCGCGGTTGGCGCCCGGGAAGTTGAGCAGCACCCGGTCGCCCTCCTGCATCTCTGCCCCGTCGAGCTCGACCGGCTCCGTCACGATGCGCCCCATGGTGACGGGCGAATAGAAGCGCAGCAGCTCCTCCACCGCCGTCGGCAACAGCTCCGGCTCGGCGCGGAGCCGCGCCTGGTCCGCCGGGTGGGTCGCGAAATGCAGCAGCGAGGAGGAAATCGCGCTCCAGGTCGTGTCGATGCCGGCGATGAGCAGCAGCGAGCACATGCCGAGAATCCGGTAGTCGGTCAGCTTCTCGCCCTCGGCTTCCGATGCAATCAGCATAGAGATCGCGTCGCCGCGCGGCGTCTCGCGCCGCTCGGTCACCATCTCCTGGAAGAAGGTGCGGATGCGGGTGCGGTATTCCACCATCTGTTCGGGCTCGGTCAGGCCGAACTCCAGCACGCCGCGCACCCAGGTGACGAACTCGTCGGCGCGCGCCGGGTCGATACCGAGGATATGCGCGATGACGCGCGGCGTGATCTGCTCGGCATAGTCCGCCGCCGCGTCCGCCCTGCCCTCCCCGATAAAGCCGTCGATCAGGCCGTTGCAGAGGTCCCGCGTGTAGGGGATGTGCTTCTCGACCGCGTGGGGGCTGAACAGCGGCATGATGATGCGCCGGTAGGGCCGGTGGCGCGGCGGGTCGGAGGTAATGGGCGGCGTGCGGCTGGTCTCGCCGTGCTTCTCCGTCTCCGCCTCCAGGATCTCGATCATCTCGGGCGAAGGCGGCACGACCAGCGGCGAGGCGGAAGAGAGCGCCGGCACCATTTTCACCATCTTCTGCAGGTGTTCGTAGCGGGTCGGCAGCCAGGAGCCGCCCCAGCGCTCCGTATGAGCGATCGGGCAGCGCTCGCGCAGTTCCTTCCACACGGGCGCCGGGTCGCGCACATAGTCCGGGTCGAAGATGTCGTAGTCGCTGGCCCAGTCACGGACCGGGCAGCGGGCGGGGCTGTCGGTCATGCGCGCTCTCTCCCCCCGGCCTCGCGCCCGCGTCAGGCGGCAGAGAAGCGCACCGGCACCGTGCGGGGCCCGCGCACCTGTCCGCCGGCCCAGGTGACCGCATCGGGGTCCGTCAGCTCGAAGGGACCGATGCGCTCGAACCAGGTGCGCAGCGCCACCTGCATCTCCATGCGCGCGAGGTTCGAGCCGGCGCAGCGGTGGATGCCGAGGCCGAAGGCCATATGCCGGTTGCGCTTGCGGTCGAGCTGCACCTCGTCGGGCTTCTCGAAGGCCGCGGGGTCGCGGTTGGCGCCGGGGAAGTTGAGCAGCACCTTGTCGCCGGGCTTCATCTCCACGCCGCCGAATTCCACCGGCTCCATGACCTTGCGCCCCATGGTGACGGGCGAATAGAAGCGCAGCATCTCCTCCACCGCCGGCTGCAGAAGCTCTGGCTCCGCGCGAAGCCGCGCCTGGTCCTCCGGATGCGTCGCAAAATGCAGCAGCGAAGCGGAGATGGAGCTCCAGGTGGTGTCGATGCCGGCCACAAGCAGCAGGAAACAGACGCCGACGACCTTGTAGTCGTCCAGCTTCTCGCCCTCGACCTCGGCCTCGATCAGCGTCGAGATCGCGTCGTCGCCGGGGTTCTTGCGTCGCTCGGTCACCATTTCCTGGAAGAAGTCGCGGATGATGCCGCGATATTTGATGCGCATTTCCGGCCGCGTCTGGCCGAGTTCCAGAATCCCGCGCACCCAGTCCACGAAATCGTCCGCGCGCGCCGGGTCGATGCCCAGCACATGCGCGATGACGCGCGGCGTGATCTGCTGCGCATAGTCGGCCGCGGCGTCGGCCTGCCCCTTCTCGATGAAGCCGTCGATCAGGCTGTTGCAGAGGTCCTGCGTATAGGGGATGTGGCTCTCAACGGCGCGCGGCGAGAAGAAGGGCAGGATCAGCCGCCGGAAGGGCTGGTGCTCCGGCGGGTCGGCCGTGATCGGCGGGTTCTCGCTGCCGTATTTCTTGGCCTCCGCCACCAGCACCTCGCGCAGCTCGGGCGATGGCGGCACCACGACCGCGGAGCGCGAGGAGAGCGTCGGCACCATCTTGACCAGCTGTTGCAGGTCCTCGTAGCGCGTCGGCATCCAGGAACCGCCCCAGCGCTCCGTGTGCGCCATCGGGCAGCGCTCCCGCAACTCGTCCCAGACCGGCGCGGGATCGCGCACATAGTCCGGGTCGAAAATGTCGTAGTCGCTCGCCCAATCGTGGACCGGGCAGGTTTCCGGCGCGTCGGTCATAGGCGAATCCCCCTTCAGTCCTCTTCGACGACCGAAATCGCGAATTCGGGACAATTGTCGATAGCGAGCCGGGCCTTCTCTTCCAGACCGGGCGGCACGACGCCCTCGTTCAGCGCCTGCGACAGCCCGTAGTCATCGACCTCGAACAGGTCCGGCGCGAGCGCGAAACAGCGGTTGTGGCCCTCGCAGAGATCGGGATCGACCTTGATTCTCACAGCCCTCGGCGCTCCGCTTGCGTTTCCAGCCTGTCGGGGATGCTAGCACGCCCCGCTCAGTTCCTGAACAGGGCCGCGGCGCCGCCGATGGCGCCCTTCTTGCGCTCGCGCTCCTCATCGACGCGGTCGGCCTCGGCGCGAAGCCGGGCGGCGAGTTCCTCCAGGTCCCCCACCGAGAGCCGGGAGAGGTCGTCGCCCAAGGTGTAGCCGGGCGGGCGGGGTTTCTCGTCTTCGTCTTGCATGGCGGGCCTCCGCTTGCGAATGTCCCCGGCTCCGCCCTTTACCCGGAATGGACCGAGATGGCCAACGCATTGCCCGCCGAAATGACCGTTATCGAAACCCCGTCGCCCGGCGGCCCGGAGGCGCTGGTGCCCGGACGCCGCCCCGTGCCGACGCCCGGCCCCGGCGAGGTGCTGATCCGCATCGCGGCCGCCGGCATCAACCGCGCGGACTGCATGCAGCGCGCGGGCAGCTATCCGCTGCCGCCGGGCGCCTCCGACATCATCGGCCTCGAATGTTCCGGCACCGTGGCCGACATCGGCGCAGGCGTCGCCGGCTGGGCCGTGGGCGACCCGGTCTGCGCGCTGCTCTCAGGCGACGGCTACTGCGAATACACCGCTGTGCCCGCCGCGCAGTGCATGGCCGTGCCGGACGGCGTGGACCTCATCGACGCGGGCGGCCTGCCGGAGACCTACGCCACCGTCTGGGCCAATGTCTTCCAGGCCTGCGCGCTCCAGCCCGGCGAGACCTTCCTGGTGCAGGGCGGCTCCAGCGGCATCG
>MPNF01000355.1 GCA_002238885.1 Alphaproteobacteria bacterium bin95
TCTTCGAGCTCTTCCCGGCAGTGGGGGAGAACCGGGACCGGCCGGCGGGCGAACTCTCGGGCGGCCAGCGCCAGCAGGTGGCCGTCGGGCGCGCGCTGATGACGGAACCCGCCGTGCTGATGCTGGACGAGCCGACGGCCGGCGTCTCGCCCATCGTGATGGACGGGCTGTTCGAGCGGATGCTGGAAATCCGCAGCGCCGGCATCGCCATCCTGATGGCCGAACAGAACGCCCGCCAGGCGCTCGCCATCGCCGACCGGGGCTATGTGCTCGTCACCGGAAGGAACCGTTTCACAGACACCGGCCGCGCGCTTCTCGACAATCCGGAAGTGCGCCGGTCGTTCCTCGGGGGCTGAGGGGTGCTGCCCGACCTCGCCAATGCCGCGATCCTGCTCGGCAACTATGTCATCGTGCCGGGGCTTGCCTACGCCGCGCAGCTTGCGCTCGGCGCGCTCGGCATCACGCTCGTCTTCGGCATTCTGCGCTTCGCCAACCTGGCGCACGGCGACCTGATGGCCTTCGGCGCCATGGCGACGATCCTCGCGACCTGGCAGCTCCAGGCCTGGGGCGTGGGCCTCGGCCCGCTGCCGACGGCGCTGTTGGCGCTGCCTTTCGGCATGGCCGCCGCCATCGCCGCCGCACTCGCCGCCGACCGGCTTGTGTTCCGCTTCTACCGCCGCAAGCGCAGCGCCCCCATCGTGCTCGTCATGGCCTCGCTCGGCGTCATGTTCATGCTGAACGGCGCGGTGCGCTTCATCATCGGCCCGGACGACCGGCAATTCACAGACGGCGCGCGTTTCCTGGTGAAGGCGCGCGAGTTCAAGCAGGCGACCGGTCTTGCCGAAGGCCTCTCGATCAAGACGACACAGTGCCTGACCGTCGTCGTTGCGGTCGTCGTGGTCATCCTGCTCTTCAGGTTCCTCCAGCGCACCCGGACCGGGAAATCCATGCGCGCCTATTCGGACAATGAGGACCTGGCGCTGCTTTCCGGCATAAATCCGGAGCGCGTGGTGCTCATCGCCTGGGCGATCGCGGCCGCGCTCGCCGCCATTGCCGGCGCGCTTTACGGGCTCGACAAGAGCTTCAAGCCGTTCACCTATTTCCAGCTACTGCTGCCCATGTTCGCGGCCGCCATACTGGGCGGCATCGGCCAGCCTCTCGGCGCCATCGTCGGCGCGGTCATCGTGGCCTTCTCCGAGGTCACCGTCACCTACGCCTGGAAGAAGTTCCTGTTCTACCTGCTGCCGGAAGCGTGGCGTCCGGACGGCCTCGCCCAGCTTCTGTCCACCGACTACAAGTTCGCGGTCTCCTTCGTCATCCTGGTGCTCGTCCTGCTGCTGCGCCCGTCGGGCATCTTCCGGGGGCGGGTGCTGTGACGCCGGCGGTGCGCAACGCGATCGCGCTGGCCATCGTCGGCGCGGCGCTGGCGGCCATGGGCTTCGGCCAGTCCTGGTCGCTGGCGCTGGCGGTCGCGAACCTCTGCCTGATCTCCGCGCTCATGTCGCTCGCGGTCAACATCCAGTGGGGTTATGCGGGCCTCTTCAATATCGGCATCATGGGCTTTGCCGCGCTCGGCGGGCTTGCGGGCGTACTTGTCTCGCGGCCCCCCGTGCCGGCCGCGTGGGCCGCAGGCGGCGGGGGCCTGTTCATCGCGCTGCTTATCCTGATAGCGGCAGGCGGGTTTGCACTGGCGCTCGTCCGGTACATGCCCCGCAGCCGCACCCGCACGGCGGCGCTGGCGGTCGTCGCGCTCGCCGGCCTTTTCGGCGCGCGGGCATTCTTCGATCCCGCGGTGGATGCCATTGAGGCAGTGGAACCCGCCAAGACCGGCTATCTCGGCGGCCTCGGCCTGCCCATCATCCTCTCCTGGTTCGTGGGCGGGCTGTTCGCCGCCGCCGCCGCCTTCGTCATCGGGCGGATCGCGCTTGGCCTGCGCTCGGACTATTTCGCCATCGCCACCCTTGGCATTTCCGAGATCGTGATCGCCGTGCTCAAGAACGAGGACTGGCTGACGCGCGGGGTGAAGAACGTGACCGGCCTCGACCGGCCGGTGCCCTACGAGGTGGACCTGCAGCAGGACCCGTTCTTTGTCGACATGGTGGCGGAGCTGCACAGCCGGAGCCTGGAGGCGCTGACGGGCGAGGCGCATGGCGAGGCGCTCCGGGAGTTTGCGGTCCAGTCCTCCAGCCTGTTCGTGAAGCTCTGCTATGCGGGCCTCTTCCTCGCCGTGCTGGCGGTCGTGTTCTGGCTCTCGGAGCGCGCGCTGCACTCGCCCTGGGGCCGGATGATGCGCGCAATCCGGGACAATGAGACCGCCGCCGGCGCCATGGGCAAGGACGTGACACGCCGCCACCGCCAGGTCTTCATCCTGGGCTCGGCCGTCGTCGGCATTGCGGGCGCGATGCTGACCACGCTGGACGGGCAGTTCACGCCGGCCGGCTACCAGCCGCTCCGCTTCACCTTCCTCATCTGGGTGATGGTGGTGGTGGGCGGCTCCGGCAACAATCTGGGCGCGGTGCTGGGCGGCTTCCTCGTCTGGTTCGTGTGGATCGAGGCGGAGCCGGCGGGCCTCTGGCTCATGCAGGCGCTGACCGCGGGCCTGCCGGCCGACAGCGCCCTCCGCGAACACCTGCTCGACAGCGCCGCCCATGTGCGCCCGCTGGTCATGGGCCTCATCCTCCTCCTCGTAATGCGCTTCCGCCCCCACGGCCTCATCCCCGCGCGAAGCGGCCCCGCCGGCGGGTAAGGGGGCCGGGCGGGAATGAAGTCGGGCGACAGTCAGGCCGCGCCCCCGGGGAAAACTTGACAAATTGAATTGTCAACTTGTAAATACACTTCCCCTTGAGGGACTGCGACGGGAACGATGTGACGAGAAGGAAACAAGATGGAAGCCGAACCGATTCATGTGCAGGTCCTTGCGGCGGCGCAACGTTTGTGCCGTCCGGAAGACTGGAGGTTCGATTTGATCGATGTCGTGCGCGCCCTGCCGCATTTGAACGAAAGCTCCGTCCGAACCCATGTCGTGAGCCGGTGCTGCGAGAGCGCCCCGGCGAACCATCCTCACAGATGGCCGTATTTCGATCGCGTGGGCCACGGCATTTATGAGATACGGCCTGCCTATCGCCGGGCGGCGCAGGCCGCGCCCAAGCGTTCGGCCCCACGCCATGAAGAAGAGAGCAACGCGTTGGCGGCCATTCATGTCGCGGTCTCGGAAAGCGAAGGCTGGTATGTGGCCGAATGCCTCGAAGTGGCGGTTGTCACCCAGGGCCGGACGCTCGACGAGACTTTGGCGAACCTGCGGGAAGCGCTGGAACTGCATCTTGACGAAGAAGAACTCGCGAGGACCGGGCTGCCCCCGGAGCCGCGGCTGATCGTGAATTACGAGACCTCGGCCCTCGCCTCCTGATGCCTCGCCTGAGACGGCTGACTTCGCGGGAAGTGCTGCGGATTCTGCGGGGCTTCGGCTTCGAGGTCGCCTCGATGCGCGGCAGCCATGCCAAGCTCGTTCGCATGACGTCCTCCGGCGAGCGGCAGGTTCTGACAGTCCCCGTCCATTCGCAATTGCAGGCCGGAACGGTGCGCGCGATCTACCGCCAGGCTTCGCGGTTCATTCCGGGCGACGAACTGCGGACGAGTTTCTTTGCCGAGTGACGGGCTGACGGTGCCTTCCCGCCCGGCCTACCGGTATCTCGCTTCCTGGTCGCTCTCTTCTGCCGGGCGGGCTATGGCGTCGATGATCTGCTTCAGGCTTATGCTGCCGACCGTCTTGCCGTCGCCGTCCACGACATTGGCCCGGTCGGCCTCGGCAGCACCCACGATCTGCAGGGCCTCGTCCAGGACGAGATCGTGCGCCACGCTCGGGCCGTCGACCCCTTCGCCGGGCGTCATGACCGACCTCGCCTCGATGACCCGGCCCCGGGCGATGTCCTTGACGAAGTCGAAAATATAGTCGTCGGCCGGATGCAGGATGATGTCCTGCGCATTGCCCTGCTGGATCAGCGCGCCGTCGCGCAGGATCGCGATGCTGTCTCCCAGCCGGAGCGCCTCGTCGAGATCGTGGGTGATGAACACGA
>MPNF01000356.1 GCA_002238885.1 Alphaproteobacteria bacterium bin95
CGGTCGGCCGGACGTGGGAGGCGAAGTCGATGTCGAGGCGCGCGACGGTGGCTTCGAACTGGGGAAGCGCCCGGTGCTGGAAGGACAGCTGGCCGTCGAGGGTGCGCGCCACCGCAGCGGCGAACAGGGCCTGTTTTTCCGGCTGGGGGAGGGCGCGGAGTGCTGCGAAGGAGTCGGCGGTGTCCTCGATCGTCATCCAGTCGAGGGAAAGCGACGAGCGGTCCTCGAGCATGGCCTCGCCCGGGCTCCAGCCGGCGAAGTCCTCGTCGTTGTTCCGGATCGTGGGCCGGTCCGGCGTTTCCCTCGTGGCGATATCGAGGGCCTCGGCCCGGTAGCCGGGTCCCGAGAAGACGGAGCGCGCCATCTGGAACACGGCGAGGTCGAAGGCGGCGGCGAAGTCGTTCGCGAGATGGGCCTTGACCAGGCTCGTCCGGATCGCGGTCATGTCGTCAGAGAGGCCGACGCCGATGCCGGCGTCCTTGCGCGCTTCGGCAGCGGGGTCGGACCGGCGGCCCTGGGGCGGCGTGTAGCGGGGCTCCGTGGTCTGGACGGCGCCGCTGGCGGTGGAAGCGCCGTCGGCGGGGCCTGCGGTTTCGGGCTTGTCCTCCGGACGGACGAGGCCCTCGATCACCTGGAGCTCGCCGCCATAGCCGATGGTGACGATGCAGCCGGCGATGGCCATGGCCTCGGGGCTGTAGACGGAGCGGTCCGCAACTGCGTTCTCGATCTCCTGGGTCTCGGCCTCGATCGCGGCAAACTCCTCCTCGTGCTCCTCGGTCCAGGAGCCGTCGGCGCTGTTGTAGATCTCGGATAGCTCCAGCTCGCGGGTGTTGAGCTGGTCCAGGCGGGCCTTCTCTTCGGCCGTGGGCTCGGAGGGAACGGAATGAACGCGGGCATATTGCGCAGCCGTGTTCCAGTCGGCGTCGAGCTGGGCCTCGGCCCACTTCCAGCGCGTCGCGAGCTCGTTGGCGGCCAGGTTGAGCTTGTCCGTGGCGAGCTTCGCGAGCAGCACGGGGTCCTCGAACCACACGCCGCTCTCGTCGTCGCGGGCGAACAGGTCGCGCAGCACCTTGCCGCCGGCGGCCTCATACGACTCGATCCCGACGAAGCGGGCGGTGGCAGTGGCGGCGAGGACGCGTTCCTCGGTGAGGAGCCGTTTCACCTGCCAGGCAGTCGGGCGGTAGCCCTGGGAAGAGACTTGTCGCCATGCTGCCATCTGGCGCTCGCGGTCGGTGGTGACTGCAAAGGCCTTGACGGTTTCGAGGTCGGTCTCGTCGGCGCGGTAGGCTTCCAGGATCTCGGGTGCGACATTGCCGAGGCGGATGCGCTGCTCGACGGTGCGCTCCGAGACGCCGAAGCGCGCGGCGATCGCGGCGACGGTAAATCCTTCGCGGGCGAGTTCCGTGAACGCAGTGACCTGATCGACCGGGTGCATCGGGATCCGCATGGTGTTCTCGACCAGCGAGAGTTCGCCCGGGTTGTCGGCGCTGTCGGCGACCATGCAGGGGACGGGGTGGTCGGCCGGGAGCTCGCCATCCTCGTGCAGCGACTGGAGGGCGGCCAGGCGGCGGCCTCCCGCGATGACCGCGAAGCGGTCCGGCGTGTCGGCGTCGACGGTGCGGACGACCAGGTTCTCGAGGAGGCCGTGGTTGGCGATGGAGGCCTTCAGGCCGGCTTCGTCGGCCGGGTGGGGCGCGGTCTTGCGGACATTCTCGGCCGCCAGGACCAGGCAGGAAAGCGGAACCGGGCGGATCGGCCGGCCGGCGGGGGGAGCGGATATGCTCATGGGGATCTCCGTAAGGGTCTGAAGAACGCCCGGCGGCAGGTCGATCCGGCCGCGAACGTATGCCCTTTCCCCCGCTATCCTTACCTGTCCGGATGTGCCTGCGGTCTCGGCGCGGCGGGTATGGCGGCAGCCGCGTTGCAGGTTCGCGCGATGGCCGTCACTCCGTCAGGGACGGCACGATTCCTGCGAACTTCCGGGTCCATTGCCGGCCTTCGGGCGTTTCCACCTGGACGCTCTGCATGAAAGCGTGGACGGGTTCGAGGCCGCGCGCGCGCAGCTCGCGCTCGAGCGGGGCGATCAGCCAGCTGTCGGCCAGGACGAGGACCTTGCGCGTGTTGGCCCGCTCGGCCGCCACCTTCGCGATATCGGCCCATATGCCTGCGCATTTGCGGATCTGGTAGGGACCGGGGGCGGCCTTCAGGGAGAGCGCCTTGACCAGGGCCTTGCGGTCGGTCTCGTGCAGTTCGACGACGCCGGCCTCGCGAAGCTCCGGCGTGAGCTGCGCCCGGGAGAGGTTCAGGATCGGCTCCGGCATTGCCGGGACGGGCTCCCCCGTGGACGCCGGCACCGCCAGGTGCGGGCGGGCCGTCGAGGCCAGCTGCGCCTCCATGTTGCGGCGGAGCCGGTCCGCACCGACAGCCTTCAGGTCATCGTTCAGGTCGTCGAGCTCTGGAAGGATGAGATGCGCATCCCGGCCCTCGGCTTTCAGGCGGTCCTCGAGCCTGCAGGCGGCCGGGTAACCGGCCGGGTCCCGGTCGACGGCGATGAGTATGCGCCCCGTCGACGGTGGGATCGGGATGCCCGCCATGACGCTCGATGTCAGCGTAGCGATGCCGGTGCAGCCCGGCAGTGCGGAGAGCACCGAGAGCACGGTCTCGATCCCCTCGCCGACAGCAATGTCGCTCGTCGCCATGCGCTCCGGATGAAACAGGACGCCGGCGCCTTTCGAGCTGTCGAGCATCTTCCTGGGCTCCGGCAGCTGGGCCTTGTCGAGGCCCGTCGGGTCGAGCCAGGTGCGGTGGACGGCGTTCACCTGGCCGTCGGTGCCGCGGATGCAGGCGACCATGGCCGGGCGGTAGGTGACGTAGTTGTCGTCCCGGTAGCGGAGCTTGGGGTGGAAACGCAACGCGTCGTGGTCGGTCTCGGTGATGCCGCGGTTCCGGAGGTAGAGCTCGGCGAGCGTCCCGGGCAAGGGCTCGCAGGCGTCCCAGAGCTTCAGAGCGCCGCTGGGCGCGTCGTCATTGCGCGCGGCCCGGACGGCCGGGTTGACGGGGTGCTTCGCAGGTGCGGCGGCGGCGGGTCGGTGGGAGGGGTTGGCGGGCTGCAGGTTCGGGATGCCGAGGAAATGGCGCGCTTCGGCCATGGCCGGGCCCAGGCTGGGGAAACCGCGTGTGTGCTGGATCAGGTCCAGCAGGTCGCCCTTGTCTCCTGTCTCGTAGTCGCGCCAGCGGCCGCAGCGCTGCCCCCGAAGGTCCACCTTGAGGCTCTTGCCGGGCGCGTTGTTGAGGTTGCCTACCTCCCAGCGGTTTCCGGAGAGCGTGCCGGCGGGGAGGAAATGGCGGCAGACCTCCTCGGCCCTTGCGGCCAGCATCGTCGAAAGGTCGCGGGGGGAGGGTCTTCCGTCCTGCATTCGGATGCGCGCCGTGCGGTCAGGCGCTCATGGACCGTGAAGCGCCTTGCTGCACCGTCCTGGTCCGGGTCTGCTCTGGAGCGACGTGCACTTCCGGCGCCGGCTGGATCTGGAAGCGCTCGTCGCGAAGAAGGGCGGCGGCCTGCTCGTTTGCTTCGCGGGTCGCGCTGCAGTGTTCCAGATGCGGGGCCAGGACCGGGTCGTTCCGCTGCGTGTCGAAACGCTCGAGGAGGCTGTCGGCGTTCGCGCGCCAGGCGTGGAACTCCGGCGCCTCGTGGACGGGCCGCGCATTGTCGCGGGACCATTGTTCGAAACCGAGCACTTTCACGCAGGCCTGGGACATGTCGCGCGCGGTGAACTGGATCTCGGACATCCTTTGCTCGGACCCGGCGAGCTGGGCCGAGAGCGCTTCCAGGCGTTCTGAGCGCGCGGGGTCGCCGGCGCATGCCGTTGCGGCTTGCCGGACCGAAGCGCAGAGCTCCGGGAACTGCGGTGCGTATGGGAGCAGTTCGGCCTTGCGGTCCACCAGGTCGAGAGTTTGCCGGTAGAGGTCCGAGACGCGCTCCAGGCTCGTCGCGACGGGCTCCGGGGAGGCGTGATCGCCCCGGCCGAGCGCGGCGTTGTGGAACAGGGTCGGGAGACCCGGCGCCTTG